>NZ_CP061305.1:0-300000 GCF_018687755.1 Polynucleobacter sp. JS-Mosq-20-D10 | reverse complement strand
AGACAATAAACATTAGACTTTTCGCAATAATCAGCAATCTGAGTACCGGCTTCTCCTGCCCCATAAATCAGTACATTCATACTCATAGCTATGCCGACAATTCAATGGGATAAAAATCTAATTTAAGAGAGTCTGTGCAAAAAAAGCTAGATGATATTCGGATGTATTCTTTAGATAGATTGATGTTTTGAAGCTCATCCCAATCATTCAATATAAGAATCGGCAATCCTGAGTATGCCGAAGTCCAATCTGACTTAATAATAATAGGTATTGTATTTAAATATTGCGCCTCCCAGAAGCGATGCGTATCGATTCCATTTCCACGTGGACAAAGGCAAAACCGATGCGACGCTAATTCCTCTAAATAATTCTCATACGGCAAATTTTGACTTTTTGTTATAAAGCCCAATTTAGACGCAATGCTAGCTAACGCAATCCTGCTGGGGTGGGTACGAAGACTAAAGTTGGAATAAACTAACTTAGTCTTGTCATAACGTTTTGACACTTTGATTGTCAGCCTAATTTTCTCCCCCCCCCACTGCCTATTTGTTAAACCAATTGGTAGAGCGGCTATTTTTTTATGACCTACCTCACAATTTTGTGCGTACCATGTATCTAAATAGGGATAGTTCAGAATATCTAAATGCTCTATGCTGACGCTATCATCAGAGTTGTGGCTAATCAGTATAAATGGTGCATTCAATCGTTTTAAAACGTATTTTTTAAAGTAATCCAATAAATGCGTGTACACAAAAATTGTTTTAGCATTCTTGCAGATCTCAATCCAATTTTCATCTGGGGCAGCATTAATTATTTTTTTTCTAAAAAATTTACCGACTTCCTTTTTGTGAATTTCTAGCACATGATTTGTTCGAATATTTTCACTCCCGTGAAAGGCAGTAACCTCACTTGAGGTAATGGTTAATTCTGCCTTCTCTTGCAACATTTCACCAGTGATGATGCAATTTTCATCATCAATGCAAACCCTATTAAAGGGAGATACACCCAAAGAATCCTTGCTGTGCGCATGAAGAGAAAGCACATTGATACATTCCCCTTGTATACCTAACTTAAGATAACGCGCTGTTCCCTCAAAATTCCATATTATCTCGCACTCATTTATACCCAAATCCGAACTTTCATTAATAAAGAAGCGGGAGTCACCAGCAATATTTCTGGGATCAACACCACCAATATATTGCCCAATAGCAGCCGCATCAAAAATGCCACCAAATTGCTCATATCCATCACAATAATTTTTTAGAGATAAATTTTTAGCTTTTGCGTATGCTGGACTCATTGTTGGCAATGGTTTGGCATCGAACCGTCCAGAATCACAAAACTGCCTGATAACATCAAAATCTGGGACTTCAGATCGATCCTGAATATAGTGAGCTAAATCTTGAGCTATTTTGGCATCCTTGTACCATACAATTCCTGGAATAGCTCTAGAGCGATCAAATGGAATTGCAAAGCGCGCATGAGCCCTAAAAGATGCTAATTTTGAGCTTGGATCAAAATATAGTACGTTATCATTTTCAAGATGCAAGCAATTCTCAAGATTTAAGGCTGCCATCAAATCCGCAATCAACATGAAACGATTGGCAGTTTGCAGCCAAAATCCATTTCTAAAATCTTTATCAGCTTTTGCATTTAGAGAAAATTTGGTGGATAAATCTTTTTCCCCCAATGACTCGATCGACAGCCACTCTAAATTATGTGGCTGAATATGATGACGACTTTGCAATTGATATTGAAGTATCGAAATGTTTGATTGGTTAACCAGTACAAGAACATTGCTGTTGGGAGCAATTTGGCATGCAATAGCAACGGAATCTATCATGCACATTGGGGGAGAAGCATCACCGCTATGAACGAAAATGATAGATAAAGATCTTTTCAAGATTATTTACTTTATATAGTTAATTAATTTAAACAGCATGACTTTAATCAGGGCAATATAAAAACATTCACATCTTCTGAGCCAAAGGCTTTTGAATGCCAACAGAAATGCTAAAAAATGTCAGCATAAAAGTAAAATGCTCTATATATTCTCGATCGCTTAACTCCGCTATAAACCATAAGAGCATCAAGATGCTAATAGACCAGCCTATATAAATAGGCATTGGATCTAAAATTATTGCATCTTTTATAACAATCATTGCGCGCCAAAATATAACTCCCATTGCAGCCCAGACAAAAAGAAGGCCAATCAATCCAGCCCCTAATGCAAAATCCAACCAGCCACTATGGGTTTTGGTTGCAACTGATCCAGGATAATTTTTTGCCATGTAGTATGAAAAGGCCTGACCCGTATACCCCAGTCCAAAGGGGTGAGATTTCAAGAATTTTAGCCCCGCAAGACCCCAGGCAACACGCTCATAAGTACTGCTGTTAACTTGTGTACTGCTTATAGTATTTATCGGCGGATAAATGCCATGATATTCCCCGCCACCATATTTCCAAGCGCCTGTAGTATCGTCATTGACAATGAAATTAATATCAGTGACTAAGTTGGCTAGCTTTCCACTAGAATACTTCATATCATAAGTAACAACTGTAAGCGCAAAAGCAACGAAGCCTGTCAAAATAAAAAAACGTATCCCAGGAAAATATCGACCACCACTAAGTTGTTGTTTTCCGTGCAGCAATACCAAGTAGACAAAGAAGGTTAAACCAGAAAATATCACTATAAAACCATTTAATGAGAGTAGCGAAAAGTAATCAACAATACAAATAAAAAATAAAACTACTAATGTAATATTTGAGATGGTCGTTGATATAAATATGGCTGATTTGTAGTGGATTTTCTTAATTAGACCCCAATGAGCCATTGCAAAACACAGCACTAATGACCATATTAAAAAATAAACTCCAGCAACCTTACTTTTAAATACGTAAATATAAATTTGCTCGCCAAACCATGAATGGGTAAATATTCCTTGACTGATAAATAGCAATAAAATTACTACTGGCCAAATGTATAAAAGCCAGAGAAAAAATTTTTGATACTGTTTTCGAGAAAGGTATAGTTTACCAAGGCCAATAGCGAATATTATTTCAATAACCACCCGCAACCAAGTACCTCGCAAGTCATCCCACTGTAAATATGGAACTATTGGATTAAAAACATATAGGCTTAGCAGCCACACTGGTACACATAATAAAAATCCTATAGGAAGCAGATCCATCATTACAAATTTTGGCCGCTCTATGCACAGCCATGCAATCGAAGAAATGGCGCCTAAAACCAAGGCAATATTACGAGCAGCAATTGTACCGCGCAAGGGCCAAACGATCCAAACTACCAATAGAGATAGCAGCATAAATAACTCTAATGCGGTTTTGAAATTAACTCTATTGATCTGCTTTACTAAAAAGTGCTTCATATTTACTAACCAAACCTAGTATTTATGGATTATTCGATTGTTCTAAAGGCAACGCATTTATAATGACCTCATAAACAAACTATTAAGGGCATGCAACTAATGCTATTTGATGAAATTATATCTCTATGCTGTTACCAAGATGCGCACATATGGAAGATAGCCAGCCGCCAACTCTTGAGGAGGATTCCTGCAAAAAAATATACAGTAATCGTTCCTGATCAAGATGTCGACTATTTTCTACAAATTAGCCCAGCTCAATATTTCATTGAACCCCAATCCAAATATGCCCGGCCTTTTGAAGCTAAGATATCTCAAATAACCTCCCTCAAGATCTCAAACCCAAATTGGTACATTCAACAATTTATTAAACTGGCTGCGATTGAATCAAGGCCAGACGATGCGGTCATTTTACTCTGGGATGGCGACACCGTACCATTAAAGCCTTTGCAGTTTGATGCTGGCGGACAAAAACTTCACTACTATCTCGGCAGTGAATTCCATGTTCCATATTTTGACACCGTTAATAAACTATTGGGCTTATCTAAAGTAGTTGAGCAATCATTTATCGCACAATGTTTTCCAATAAAAGTATTTTGGTTTAGGCAATTCTGTCAAACGATAGAACAAAAATTTGGTCAGCCATGGGGCGAGGCCCTTATAAAGGCCATTAACTTTACTATCCCTAATAGTTTTAGTGAGTATGAAACCCTAGGTACTTTTATTGCCCATCATTATCCTAATGAGATTGAGTTATCCCAGCAACCTTGGCACCGACTTGGTCATTCCCTTATTGGGGATATTGATTTAATGCATACAACGATTGCAAGAATAAAACTTGCCCCATTTGATTATGTCAGTTTTGAAAAATGGGATCGTCTCAAGCCATACCTGTTAAAAGTACGCATTCCATTAATATTTTATCGCTACCTTAAACCGGCTATCAAATCTGTTTTTAAAGCGCAACCCTTCAAATCTATGATTGATCAGATTCTCATGGCTAGGGGGATAATAAAAATTACCGAGGGGTCAGGAATATTTTCTTGTTGTACGGTCCGTCTTGAAAAAATTCTGGAGCACTTTAACCATTTTCATAAAACACCTTTTTTGGTGGATAGCTCTGAGCAATTTTCTGATTATAAAAGTGAAAATGAAGATGTTAGTTCTGAATTGTTTGCTGTAAATAATGAGATTCATATTACCTGGTCAGGTCGCCCTCTGCATATAACAAACAGCCTTGATGAACAGCAGTTTTCTAGTTATGCAAACCTCAACTTTAATGATGTCAATCCTTTTATAAAAAAATATTTTTCACCGACAGCGATCATCAAAAATGTAATGAATAATCTTGCCCATTGCTCTCACTTTGACCCAGAAAATACCTGTGTGATTCGGTTTCGCGGAACTGATAAAGAATTGGAAACGATCCAGCCATCCTACGAAGAAATGCTTCGAAAAGCGTTGGCCCTAAAAGCAAGTCATCCAAATTTGAGATTTGCCGTACAAACGGATGAGAGTAAATTTCGTCAATATATCTTCGACGCCTTAGGAGGTGCTTGTTTTTTAGTAGAGCATGCGGAGCAAAACAACTATCGAAGCAGTCACAACTATATTAATTTTTATGCAAGCATCCTGTTGCTTTCAAAATCGAAATTCATCATCACCACCTCTGGCAATGGGGAGCTCTGGATGATGCTATTTAGAGGTCACACAAAGGGTGTATCGCAATACTTAAGACATAAGCAATTTATTTATAGCAAATTAAATCCCTCATTTTCAAGTGGGCAAATCTCATTTTGGCTAGAGCATTAACCATAATCTTCGCTGAATATCATTGCAAATAATTTATTAATATATCGTTCAATTAATTCTGCAAATACTAATTATTAAATCCATATTTAACCTCGTATTTTCTATGAATTTCTATATTACGCAATATTAAATTCATAGCCATCAAAGGTACTTAGGAAAAATATCTGCATACACTGGAAGAGCCTCATTCAACCCTACACTTACTCCATATTCATTAAAATCACATGCTAAAATTGCATCTTTATCTCAACCCAATATCAGAATCGAGAACTGCAACATGGGTCATCTAAGAAACGGCATCAGAAAACTATTGCTTGATAGGCAGCTTTTACTAGCTGATGTAACAGATAATAATAAGATTGCTCAATTTCTTGAATCCGTTAGACCTATAAATACCAACCATGATTTAGTTAGGGTTGGCGGGGTAGCAGATGGGGGTTATTTAATTCCAAATGATATTGAGAATATTGGTGCTTGTTTTTCACCAGGCGTCTCCACAGTAGCCGATTTTGAAAACGAATTAACACAGAGAGGGATAAGATGTTATCTTGCCGATTATTCCGTCGATAAACCGCCAGTTGATAATCCTCTTTTTGATTTTGAAAAAAAATATCTTGGCCCAAAAAATAATGAAATATTTATGACGTTGGACACTTGGGTTCAATTAAAAGCCCAAACAAATGACGACTTATTGCTTCAGATGGATATTGAAGAGTCAGAATATTCTGTTATTTTTGATACCTCCACGGAAACATTAAATAAATTCAGAATCCTAGTCATTGAATTTCACGGCCTAGAAAACTTATTCAATCCGATGGGCTTCGAATTAATAAACCTAACCTTTACAAAACTACTTAATAGCTTTGAAGTTGTTCACATTCACCCGAATAACTGCAATCAGCCCATAGTTTCTAATGGTTTTTCTGTCCCACCAGTAATGGAATTTACTTTCTTAAGAAAAGATAGAATCACTCAAAGGACAAGGAGTTTAAATTTTCCGCACCCACTTGATAAGTCAAATGTTGCCAATAAAACTGATTTTCCCCTGCCAAAGTGCTGGTATTAAATAGTAAATTCAACTAGTCGATGATTTACTACTTTATCGATTGCTGAAAAAAAAGAAAAGTTTTTATCAATATAATCTGCGATCTCTTTCCTATTATTTGCAACAATTAAGTAGGCATCTGTCTTTATAAATTCCTCCAATCTATCCAACTCATGATCCTCAAAGCTAGGTAAGTGATAAAACCATTTGGCCGGAAATAGTTCGTAAATCCTTCGACTGCCATGAAATATGGGCATACACCCACAAAGCAATGCATCATAGATTTTTTCGGTTACATACCAGTCTTCATCTGGTGAATTTTCTAAAATTAAATTGTATCTGTACTTACTTAGTAACTTGTACTTATATGCGCAAGTACCCCTGTAATTTTTTACAGAATATGCGGCGCGAGAAAAGCGCCCATAAACATCTAACTCAGAGCCTCTTTCGATCAGCTTTTCAATGTATTTCTTTTTATTATCGTTTCCCGCAATACCTGAGAGAGCAGAAGTGATGGTAAATACTTTTTTGTTCCTACTTCGCCCATCTATAGCGCTTAGGTCCCGTGCTATCGCGCCATGCAAAAATGGAGTGTAGATTATTGACCTAATAAATTCAAAAGGTCCCGTTGGTGTTAAAAAGTAAGCAGGGTCTGGATGATGAGTTATTACAGTAACGCGATTTTTTTTAAAGAAGTTGTGGCTGAGTTTATTAAAATGAACTTTCGTATAGACTTCAGGCTCGGTATAAAAAATAAAGATATTTTTATTCTCTAGATTCAAACCCTCATCAACTATAGTGATAAAAACTACAGCATCTGCAATTGCCGGATCATCTACCCAATTAAACTCGAATGATTTTTGAATTGATGATAAGTGGATCCACTCATATCCATAGTTGTGAATATATACATTTGGAATGTCGGCACGGAAAGTTCGGCCAGTTTGGTGGCGCTTAGCAAGTCCTGTCTTGCGCCTTTTTAGATTCCAGTTACTTAATTTATCAACCCATCGGAAATATTCCCTCAGAAAGGTATAGCGAAGATTGAATTTTTTATTAGCTGATGACATGTCAACTATGATAATACTGTTGAGAGCTGAATCAACAAAAATTGAATCATCAATGTTTATTTTAGCGCCCAATTGTGTAAATTGTAATAAGAATCGCTACTTCACCTTTAATAGAAAAAATCTCAATCCACTAATCCTACGGGCAATAATTTACTTCTCTATTTAATATCAGCTTTCAGTGCAACGATGAAATTGGCATGTTCCATCAATGACCCAGCACTAGTTGTGAAAATCGGTATTACAAATAACCTCGCAGTGTTGTACATTAAGATCAGCTTCCACTAGCTATTTAACCCTTTTTACTCACACAATCCATCCACTTACTTACTTACTTACTTACTTACTTACTTACTTACTTACTTACTTACTTACTTACTTACTTACTTACTTACTTACTTACTTACCAATGAGTTTACCAATCACTGCCCACCATTACCGTAAAGATATTGATGGCTTAAGGGCTATTGCCGTTCTACTGGTTGTGATTTTTCATGCTTTTCCTAAATCAATGCCTGGGGGCTTTATTGGGGTTGATATTTTTTTCGTCATCTCTGGATATCTTATTTCTACCATCATCCTTACTAATCTGGGACTCGGTAATTTTAGCTTTAGGCGCTTCTATATAAGACGTATTAAACGGATTCTGCCTGCCTTATTAACAGTCCTATCTACATGTCTGATATTTGGGTGGTTTGCACTACTCTCCGATGAATATCAGTCACTCGGCAAGCATACCGTAGCTGGAGCTCTCTTTATCTCCAACATAGTACTCTGGAGTGAGAGTGGTTATTTTGATACTCTTGCAGAGCTCAAGCCCTTGCTACACCTCTGGAGCCTTGGTATTGAGGAACAATTTTATTTATTTTCACCCCTAATTCTGTGGCTTGCTTCAAAATTCAAAGTCAATCTGCCAATTGCAATCATTGCGCTAGCGCTTTTTTCATTTGCCCTAAATCTCTATGAACTTAACGCTGACCCGGTAGCTGATTTTTACTCCCCCTTAACGCGCTTTTGGGAGCTCCTTGTAGGCGCCATGCTAGCCTGGTATACGCTATATAACAAGGGTGATTTCTTCAAGAACAAGGTCCTCCCCAGGCAGTGTATTTCTATATTTGGCCTATTATTGATAGCGCTAGGCAGCAAATTTATTGATAAGCACTCCCATTTCCCGGGATGGTGGGCGCTACTTCCTGTCCTTGGCACCGCCTGCCTAATTGGAGCCAGTGAAAAAGCCTGGATCAATCGCTATTTACTCTCGAACCGAGTGATGGTGTGGATTGGACTAATTAGCTTTCCCCTGTATTTGTGGCACTGGCCCATTTTGGCCTTTGCCAAACTGATTGAGGCTGGCGAAGTACGCTCACATGTGCGTTTTTGGCTGATGGTGCTAGCTATTGCGCTTTCATGGCTTACCTATATTCTGGTTGAAAAGCCTATACGATTTGGCGGCCATTCCACAAAAAAGGTTTATGCGCTGATTGCCTGGCTAGCCTTTTTGGGACTACTTGGGACACATATTGTCATGAGCAAAGGCTATCCTTATAGAGCGCAGCTCAATCACATTACGGTTACTGAAGCAGTACGCGATCAACTGGTGGGTGCCGAATGGAAATACAAGCAAAATCAAAATTGTTTAAATCAGCACCCCTTTCTAGAGGCAAAAGAATATGGCTGGTGGTTTTGCATTCAAAACAAAGAAAATCCGCCCTCTATCATTATCCTAGGTAGCAGTTTTGCCAATCACCTCTACCCTGGATTTATCAACAATGCTAATTTTCGCCAGAAGAGCATCCTAAGTATTGGCTCTTGCGCTGTTGGTCTTGCTGATGATGATCCTGATACGGTTGGCAAGCATCCCTGTGCCTATAAGCGCCCATCGATCGAACGCGCCTTTATTTATCAATTAATTGCTCAACACCAATCGATCCAGTTTGTCATCCTATCTGGCTTTGCAGATCAAATCAATCCGCCTTATCTCGAGGGCGTGCGAAATGAAGTCTTGGCACTTAAAGCATATCCTGTGCAATTGATAGTTTTTACACCACATATACAACCCAATTTTGATCCAAAGCAATGTTACAGCACACCCTTTCGAAAACAAGTAAAAGATTGCTCTTTTTCTCACGAAAAACTAGAGGAACTTCAAAGACAGTTTGAGCCTATCAAAAACGTTATTCTTTCAGCAGATCCATCGGCGCTCTTTTTTGATCCCAATGCCATGTACTGCAACGATACTACCTGCTCTTATATCACCAATGGCCTTCCCCTTAATCGCGATCAAGGGCATATCTCTGAATATGGATCGATTGAATTACAAAAGTACTTCACCTTATGGGCAGCCAAGAATGTGCCCGCACTCTTAAAAGCAGAATAAAGATAGGGGGCTAAAACTTCTAGCAGGGCCACTTAGCGCTGAGCTTGATTGGCTGATAAATCCCTAGTGACTCTCTATAAAAACGCAATGGCCGATCACTCATGAAGAATACCGGCCATTTCGCTAGGCAAGGCTAAATAAGTTCAGTGCCTGCTAAAAAAGTCCCTCATTAATTGCGATAGGCGCTCCATTCTGGCGTCATCCACAAATTGATTGTTTCCAATATAGAACGCATTTTCATGAATAAAGTCAGCATTTTTAAAATTAGCAGGATCATAATATCGGCTTAAGAAAGGCTGCCTAAGCAAGTTACCACTAATGAGTGGGCGCGATTCAATTCCCTCTTCCTCCATGCAACTCTGAAATAATAATTTTTTCTTAGCGTCTTTAAAAAAGAAAGGGAGCACAAAAGAAGAATAACCAGACTCTGGTCTAATAACATGCAGATAATCTTTGTAGTTATCGCAAATATCTAAATAGCCTTTATAGTTCTTATTACGAATATCAATATAACCATTCATCTTGGGTAATTGAGATAAACCCAATACGGCATGTAACTCCGTATTGCGAACATTAAACCCATCGGATAAAAATAGGAAATTAAAGTCAATATCTGGATATTTTTTCTTAATTTTGGCGTGAAAGCGTTCCGGTAATTCACGCGCTAAGCCATGAGAACGTTTCAGTAAGAGAAGTTTATAAAACTCTTCATCATTAGTACAAATCATGCCACCTTCTACTGTGGTCATATGATGACCCCAATAAAAACTGAATGATCCTGCTAAGCCAAAGTTACCCACTTTTTTGCCTTCAATCGTAGCACCTTGAGACTCACAGCAGTCCTCAAGAAGAGCAATATTACGATCACCGATAATTTGTTGGATTCTTTTAATGTCAGCTGGGAACCCCAACAAGTGAGCCACAAAAATAGCTCTCGTCTTTTCAGTAATGGCAGCCGCAAGCTTATCGTAATCAAACGAAAGATCACTCAAATTAGTGTCAATAAAGACCGGCTTATACTTCGACTGCATGACTGGTGTAATAGTTGTCGGCCAAGTAACAGCTGGAACAAGAACCTCAGCGTCAACTGGCCAGTCTTGCATCTCGCTTACTGCAGCAATCATTATTAAATTGGCAGAGCTGCCAGAATTGACATAAACACAGTATTCACAACCCTGCCACTGAGCATACTCCGCCTCAAATTTAGCGACGTTTGTAGACTGAGTAAAACGCTCAGAAGTCTCAATAAAATTGACCAAATTCTGAAGATCTAATTCAGATAATGCATTTTCTTGTAGTTTCCAAAACACACCATACCTCACTTATATAATTTAACTAACTAACCAATAACAGAACTTCTCAGCTCGATTTTTTGGATCACTTACTCGCATTTGCTACAAAATCATCGTAAGCATTTTTTATACCATCCTCTAAACTAATGCTTGGCTTCCAGCCCAACCCAAAAATTCTTTGGGAATTCATCAGTTTACGTGGTGCACCGTCAGGCTTGTCGGCGTCAAAGACAACCTCACCTTGATAACCAATAACACCAACAATCGTATCTATTAACTCTCTAATAGTAATATCACTGCCACAACCTACGTTTAGATGACTCTGCATTGGAGTTGTGCAACTATCATAAGAATCTTTCGATAACTCCATTACAAAAATAGCTGCTCTAGCCATATCATCGACGTGCAAAAATTCGCGTTTTGGCGTTCCAGTTCCCCATAAAGGTACCTCAGGATCTCCGGCTACTTTAGCCTCATGCACTTTACGAATCAGCGCAGGCACAACATGGCTATTAAGTGGATGATAGTTATCGTTTGGTCCATACAAATTTGTTGGCATTAAACAGCGATAATCAACACCATACTGTCGGTTATAGCTCTCGCACATTTTGATGCCAGCAATTTTTGCCAGCGCATAGGGCTCATTAGTTGCCTCTAGCTTACTTGTCAAAAGTGCTTCTTCAATCATAGGCTGCTCTGCTAATTTAGGATAAACACAGCTTGAGCCTAAAAAAAGTAATTTTTTTACGTCCACAATAAATGCCTGATGAATGATATTGGCTTCTATTATGAGATTTTGATAGATAAACTCCGCAGGAAAAGTATTGTTGGCGTAAATCCCCCCCACCTTAGCAGCAGCCACATACACTTGATCTGGTTTTTCAGCTGCAAAAAACTCGCTCACAGCAGCTTGATTAGTAAGATCTAGCTGGGCTCTCGTACGCGTAATGATGTTGCGATAACCATCTTTTTGTAAAGCTCGCACAATTGCTGAGCCAACCATACCCATATGACCGGCCACATAAATCTTTTGATCGATATTTTTATTCATAGATAAGTAATTAATTTTCTTTACCAAAAGAGGTTTGATAACCATGCTCACGCAATAAGGCATGCTGACTAGCTTGAGCGTGATCATGATCAATCATTTCAGCGATCATCTCATCTAGAGTAATTTGCGGTGTCCAGCCTAATTTTTCCTTGGCTTTTGTAGGATCTCCAAGCAAGGTTTCTACCTCTGTTGGGCGGTAGTAGTGTGGATCAATGCGAACGATCACGTCTCCGATCTTGATACCCGGCGCCTTATCACCATCAATAGTTTCAACAATTGCAATTTCTTGCTCGGCCTTGCCCTCGAAACGAAGCGTAATACCCAACTGCTGCGCACTTTTAACAATAAAGTCTCGAACGGTATATTGCACCCCAGTAGCGATCACAAAGTCATCGGGCATATCTTGCTGCAACATTAGCCATTGCATCCGTACGTAGTCCTTAGCATGGCCCCAATCACGAAGTGCGTCAATATTGCCCATATACAAGCAATTCTCCAGTCCAAGTGCAATATTGGATAAGCCCCGAGTCACCTTTCTAGTGACAAAGGTTTCACCCCGTCTTTTAGACTCATGATTAAATAATATTCCGTTGCACGCATAGATACCGTATGCCTCGCGATAATTAATCGTAATCCAATAAGCATAGAGCTTTGCTACCGCATAAGGACTTCTGGGGTAGAACGGGGTTGTTTCTTTTTGTGGAATTTCCTGAACTAAGCCATAAAGTTCAGAGGTCGATGCTTGATAAAAGCGAGTTTTTTTCTCCAAGCCCAAAATGCGAATAGCCTCTAAGATCCTCAACGTGCCCATGGCATCTACGTCTGCCGTGTATTCAGGCGACTCAAATGAAACTGCCACGTGACTTTGAGCACCCAGGTTATAAATTTCATCTGGCTGAGTCTGTTGAATAATGCGAGTCAGATTACTAGAGTCAGTCAAATCACCATAATGCAGAACAAAATGGCGATGATTGATATGGGGATCTTGATACAAATGATCGACACGCTCGGTATTAAAAGAGGATGCCCTTCTTTTAATACCGTGGACCACATAGCCCTTCTCAAGCAAAAACTCAGCTAAATAAGAGCCGTCTTGACCAGTAACTCCAGTGATTAGGGCAACTTTTTGTTTATCTACCATTTTTGATCTAGTCTAATTTTTATGTTGTTCTGGATTATGAAGCACTACGTGCGACCATAAGTATCTTCAAAGCGGACAATATCATCTTCACCCAAATAACTTCCAGACTGCACCTCAATAATCTCTAAGGGAGTATTGCCTGGATTAGCTAGGCGATGAGTCTGCCCTTGAGGGATATAGGTACTTTGATTTGCATTTAATGTCATCACTTCTTTACCGTTTGTAATCTCTGCAACTCCTTTAACGACAATCCAATGTTCAGCACGGTGATGATGCATCTGCAAAGAAAGGCTAGCTCCAGGCTTGACTTGAATACGCTTAACTTTAAACGTCTTGCCCTCATCGATACTATCGTACCAGCCCCAAGGTCTCGCCACCTTGCGATGAAGATTTTTTTCTTCACGTTTTTGCTCTTCTAATCGGGTAACGATATTTTTAACATCTTGACTATGATTTCTATCGGCAACCAATACAGCGTCAGCTGTTTCTATGATGATGAGATTCTCAATACCGACTGCGCTGACCAAGCGATTACTAGCATGCACTAATGAATTTTTAGAGTTAGCTAACAAAGCATCACCACTAGTAACATTACCCTGCGCATCCTTTTTACCAACCTGCCAGACCGCATCCCATGCACCTAAATCATTCCAGCCTGCGTTGAGCTCAACCATCTTCACCTTAAATTGACTAGAAGAAGGGCATTTCTCAATCACTGCGTAATCAATTGACTCGTTAGGAATAGTTTGGAACTCTTCTTTGCCCGGACGAATAAAACTCGTCTGCTCCGCCTTATCCTGTGTTCGTGCTTGCCAAGACTTTTCTGATGCAGAAAAAATATCCGCACGAAATTCTTTTAACGCTGCCAACCAAGTGCTGGCCCGCAAGACGAACATGCCGCTATTCCAAAAGTAATTTCCATTAGCCAAATATTGTTCGGCCGTTTTTAAATCTGGTTTTTCCACAAACTTCTCAACCGTAAAGTCGCCATAATCACCAGCAGAACCGATACGCTTGATATACCCATAACCGGTTTCGGGGGCGCTAGGAGTAATTCCTAAAATGGCTATCGTTTGATTGCTGGAGTCCCCCTCAATCAACGCTACGCAATCTTGCAACGCCTTAATAAAAGCATTACTGTTTTTTACCGTCTGATCCGCTGGGGTAACAACCAAAATAGGATCGCCATCATCTTGAGCGCACAATGCTGCTAGAGCAAGAGCCGGTGCAGTATTGCGCCCAATTGGCTCCAATAGCAAAGTAGCGCCAATGTTTGCAATATCCCGCAGCTGGTCTAAAACCAAAAAACGATGGTCTTCGTTGGTAACAATTAAGGTGTGCCCTAGAGCAACACCAGATTGAGCAATGGAATTGATCCTGATTACCGCTTCCTGAAATAGGCTTTTGCCTTCATCGCCACCTGATAGCGCCAAAAACTGCTTTGGGTAGCCGGCGCGTGATAAAGGCCATAGGCGAGTGCCAGATCCACCACAAAGGATGACAGGGGTAACTTGGGTCATATTAAAGATTATTACGCCTTCAGCTGATACATACTCGGCGTACAAGCGCCTGAAATAGTGATTGATTTTAAAGGCTTTTAAATCTGCGGAGATTTATTCAAATTCATAGCTTTAAGGCACCCCAAATCTCAACAAGGCTTTTTTAGATAGTAAGCACTAACATTAATCCGATAAAAGCACCTCAGGAGGATCGTAAACGCTCAACCCAATTGACCACAGCTTGGTCTCCAGCCAAGTAAAAGGTGTAGCGCTTACAAAGATCCCTCAATAAGCGCTTCATATTTAGGGGCTACTCTTTCGCAAATGCGGGTTCTTAGTCTGCTCCGACTGACCTAAACCCTGGACTAAATACCTAGCTGCCGCTGGCGTAATGTGATCCTGATCCAAAGTAGTCAAGGCATTATCAGCGCCAGGAATACGATTTAAGCAACCCTCTTCATTGCAAAAACGGTCGTATGCCGAGTAATAAGTACCGCCACTTGCTATCACCAGTTTTTTCAAATCGGCATCCATCACTTTCATGGGAATAAAGCAACCATCTTCACTACAAATTTGTGCGCTGGCTGAATAATACGGGCCAAATTTAACTTGATTGAGCTCTTGAAGGGCTTGTTTTGACTCTTGCAACCCCTTGCGTCGATTCGCCTGTTCAAGCTGAACCGGAAATGGCATATTTTGAGACTTAAAGTCTTTCTGGAGCTCAGAGAGATCATCCGTCTTCATCACCAGCAAATTCTGAGCAACTCCCTCATAACCATAGGCGGGCGGTAGCTCTTTATGCTTTCTCCAGTAACGATAAATCGCTCTTGGCAAATCATCAGTCCACCTAGGGGTTGGGCCAATAACCAACACATCAATATTGGCGCTCTTCAGTTTTTCAATAGTGGGTTGAACTAAAGAGAAGTAATGTGGATGCCAAGCCTTGTAGATCACTACTAAATTAGGCTTGAGTCGTAAGATTTCTTTGAGTGCCAGTGTATTCGCATCACGACAGAAAGGGCCTTGCTCTTCTGAGGGCATCAAACCACCACAACCAGCGGCGGTAAATTGCGTCACGCTCACTTGATCGTTTTCTCTTTCCAGCTCACTAAACCCTGGGTAGATGGATCCCCCATGAGAATCCCCCCAAAGCACCAACTTAAATGGTCTATCGTCGTGTATGCATGATCGAGAAAAATGAGTTAAGTCATCACCTTTATCCATCAAGAAACAAGTACGCTGTCTTTGTTCTGCAACCTTATCAAAGGTATAGCTGGAAATTTGCTTGATAAAAAACTTATGGCGAAATTCAATACCCTTGCGATCAAAACAATTAAAGCCTAAGTAGCCCACCAAGATCATCAAAAAAACTAGAGCAACATTTTTCTGTGTACGGTATTTAGCATTAAATCGAATAGGCCGTTCAACAAAACGATAGGTCAACCAAGCAAGCACAATGGATAGCGCTACCAAAATGGCTCGATCTGCGATAGGGACTGTATCGCCCTCTTGAATACGAGCAAGAGCCAACAAGGGCCAATGCCATAAATACAGTGGGAAGCTAATCAAACCAACCCATACCATCGGGCGGAAACTCAGAATGATTCGATTGCACCATGCTGTAGGTCCTGCAGCAATAATCAGAACAGCTCCCACTGTGGGAAGCAAGGCCCACCAACCCGGGAAAAGACTCTTTTGATTTAGCATCAATACCGCAAAAATAATCAAGCCAAGACCGACAACTGAAGCAATATTTTTATAGGTGGCAGAGATCTGCCTTTCGGAGGAAGAATACAAAGTCCAATACGCCAAGAGAGATCCTAATAGCAACTCCCAAAAACGACTGAGCGGAGAATAAAAAGTGGCGACGGGATAGCTTGAGATAAATGCTACGTTCAGAACAAAAGATAACCCAGCCACAATCGCAATTGCCGGCAACACCCGCTTTGGCCAACGACTCATCCAATAGATAAAAATGGGCCAAAAGATATAAAACTGCTCTTCTATACCTAGGGACCATAGGTGAAGTAAAGGTTTTACTTCGGCAGCCTTATCAAAATAGCCACTCTCATTCCAAAGCATCAAGTTTGAAATAAAGCCAGCGCCACCAGCAATGTGTTTACCAAGTTGGGCAAAATCATCTGCCAGCAAGTTAAACCAACCAAAAGCATAAGCAACCAAAAGCACTAGGAATAGCGCTGGAAAAATTCGATTAATCCGTCTTACATAAAACTCTTTAAAACTGAAACGTTGCTGAGCAACATTCTCAAAAATGATTGTGGAAATTAAATAGCCGGAAATGACAAAAAAAACATCGACTCCAACAAATCCTCCGGACACCCATTCTGGAAACGCATGAAATACCAAGACGCTTAGTACTGCAATAGCCCGAAGACCATCAATATCCGGTCGATATTTTGGATGCAATAAATGATGATCTTGAGTACTCACAATACTGTCCTAGTGTTTTTGATAGTTTTATCGATACTTTCAAGAATAAATGAATATTCTTTGGGCACAAAAAAGCCGCCCATAAGGGGCGGCCTCATACTTAATGGCTAACTTAAACAGCTAAATTAAGCCTTCTTAGCGTATGCAGAGCACCAGCCTTTACCAGCAACTTGCTTGCCAGCAAACAAAGAGCAACCACCGGCAGCAGAATCAGGCTTACCTTGGTACAAAGCGCAGTTGCCGCATGCCTGACCAGCAGCGTACTTAGGGTACTTTGCTTTGTCTACAGTAGTAGCGTTTACTTTGTAACCCAATGCAGCAGCTTGTGGATCTGTTTCAGCAACCATGGCTTGGGCTTGAACATGACCATTCAAGGCCAAGGTGCAAGCACCAGCAGCAGACAAAATCATAAATTGGCGACGACTATTTTTCATATGAGCTCCAGTGAGTGAGATAAAACAAAGATTGCATCTGAATGGATCATAGAGCAGATGAAATTAGTCAACTATAGGCCGTATAAACTATTGATTTATATAGCTATTTACTTGAGAATTATTCTCAAGCAGTAAATTAGGCCAAGGCTAATGCCAGCCCTTCAGATTCATACACCCTATTCGTTGCTTGACATGAATTCCGGTGCCAGATTCTGGATAGGCACTTGCACAGTCAAGGGCATCACGACGAAAAGTTGCGATATTGTTTTTGGCGGGATCCTCATTGACATCAGGATAAATAATCGAGCCGCAACCAAGCAAAGACAGGGTAAAACATAGACCCCCTAAAACTCTGACCTTAGCTCGATTGCAGAAAACATCTTTGGCTCTGCTAACTATTGCCATAGCCATCGATTCCTAACGCTTTTCTAAGAGAGATAAAAACTCTCTACGCAAATTGGAGTCCTTCAGGAAGGCACCGCGCATCACGCTATTGACCATCTTAGAATCGCGATCCTTA
This sequence comes from Polynucleobacter sp. JS-Mosq-20-D10, assembly GCF_018687755.1. NCBI lineage: Bacteria > Pseudomonadati > Pseudomonadota > Betaproteobacteria > Burkholderiales > Burkholderiaceae > Polynucleobacter > Polynucleobacter sp. JS-Mosq-20-D10. Next base: position 281,925 of record NZ_CP061305.1, on the reverse strand, counting down.
ACGCCGCGCCATTGCATACAGAAATGATCTGCATCCATCACGATCGCAACACCAACTGGCTTAATTTTTTTCTCGAGCATATCTGCCAACTCCACTACTGCCTCTTCCTGAATCTGTGGACGACACATGACCCATTCAGTTAAGCGTGAGTACTTTGACAAACCAATCAAAGCAGATTCTTTACTTGGTAATACTCCAATCCAAATACGACCCATGATTGGGCAAAGATGATGAGAACATGCACTACGAACAGTGATGGGTCCAATAATCATTAATTCATTTAAGCGGCTGACATTCGGAAACTTGGTCAACGTTGGTTGTTCTGTATATCGCCCATTAAATACTTCCTTAACAAACATCTTAGCCACACGTTGGCTAGTATTTTTAGTGTTGTGGTCGCTCTCAGTATCAATCACCAAGCTTTCTAAAACAGCCTGCATCTTTTCCGCCACCTCATCTACCAGGCCTTCTAGCTCACCAGGCTGAATAAATTGAGAGATATTGTCATTTGCATGAAAGCGCGCCTTTTGCGCTTCGATACGACGGCGAATCACTACCGATAATGGCGTGCCAGCATCACTCTTTTTAGCGGGGACTTTTTTTGCAGGCTTAACGCTAGAGACTTTCTTGGCAGCAAGCTTGCTAGCCGTTTTTGCAGGAATTTTCTTAGTAGGCATATATATGTTTATTTTCTCGATGAATTTTAGAAATTACTTTTTACTCTTTTAAATCTGGAAGAAGATTGCTACTACGCAAACCAGACCAGCGAGCCAAACAATAGATCGAGTGGTTGGCCAGTTGGCTACATAGCAAATGAGATAGGCAATGCGCGCTATAACAAATCCAATAGCTAGTAAATCAACTCGGCCCTGAGGGGCATTTGCAACGCTTGCAATAATTATTGCCGCAAAGAAGAATGGAAGAGATTCAAAAAGGTTGGCTTGGGCAGCATTGGCTCGCGCCCGAAATCCTGTCTGCTTAGCAAGCCATTGTCTGGGCATGCCATTGTCATAACCCTCAAATCCTTTTTTAGCGATGCCCGCTGCTACGTATGGGAATAGTCCCATGAATAGCACACACCAATAAGCAATAGTCATGACTGCCCTTTTTTCTTGGAGCCAATGCGACTTTCTTTGCCATTCATTAGATTATGAATATTGCTACGATGGCGCCAAATCAGTAGCAAGCACACCACGAGCAAAGCAATGCCCATGGGCTGAAAACCAAACAAAAATACAAAGTAGATCGGACCAAAGACAGCAGCCGCTAAAGCAGCCAAAGAGGAATAACGCATAAACATCGCTACGATGATCCAGGTTCCCAAAGTTGCTACTCCCAAAATCCAATTAATACCAAATAAAATACCGCAGGCAGTAGCAACACCCTTTCCACCCCTAAAGCCATGGAATATTGGGAACAGATGCCCCAAGAACACGGCAATCACCACCCCACATAACAACCAAGAGTTGAGTGTCGATGTCAGAGATTCATCTCCAAGCAGTACTCTAGCCAACATGACTGCAAGATAGCCCTTTAAGGCATCACCAATCAAAGTGAGTACGGCTGCTAGCTTGTTACCTGTTCTTAGAACGTTGGTAGCGCCTGGATTACCAGAGCCGTAAGAATGGGGATCTGGTAAGCGCATGCACTTACTCACCACTACTGCGAAAGAAATTGAACCAATCAGGTAGGCAAGCGGAATCAGTAAAAGATCAAAGGTTAAATTCATATTGATATCTTAATCACTTATTACCTGATTGAAAGTAGTTGAGACCAATATGCTCTCAACTACCCCTAGGATGATGTTGCTGATGGATCGATTTAAGACGCTCTCTAGCCACATGGGTATAAATCTGAGTGGTCGAGATATCAGCATGACCCAAGAGGAGTTGTACCACCCTTAAATCTGCTCCGTGGTTCAGTAAGTGGGTAGCAAATGCATGGCGTAGTGTGTGCGGAGATAAGGCAACAGGGATATTGGCAATTATGGCGTAACGCTTAATGAGCGCCCAGAAAGCTTGACGGGTTAATCCGGTTCCCGTGTGGCGTCCAACAAATACCGCATCCGAAGTCTTGCCTTCAAGTAATAGCGTTCTGGCATCAGCAAGATAACGGCGTAACCACTGACCTGCCTCGCCACCAAATGGCACTAATCGCTCTTTACCACCCTTACCATTCACTACCCGAATAACACCTTCGTTTAATCCTAGGGCAACCGTCTTTAAAGAAACGATTTCAGAGACCCGTAAGCCGCTGGCATACATTAACTCCAACATAGTGCGGTCACGCAATCCAAGTGCAGTCTCCACATCGGGGGCATTAAGCAAAGCAGTGACCTGATCTTCACTTAATGTTTTAGGGAAACGCAATGCTTGCTTTGCAGCACGTAAACCAATGCAAGGATCATTTCTAACTAAGTTCATGCGCAGAGCATGGCGATAAAAGCGCTTAAATACCGTCAGCCGACGATTAGCCGTAGTTGCCTTATCAGCCCGCCGATGTGCAATATAGGCAGTAAGATCTTTTTCAGTAACACTGTAGAGATCAGCGCCTGAATTTTGTTTCAGCCACTGAGCCAAGAGCAATAGATCTTGGCGATAGGCAGACAAACTGTTTTGTGCCAATCCATCTTCCAGCCAACAAGCATCGCAGAAGCGCTCAATCGCCCCTTGGCTTGCCGGGTGGATTGCTGGCACAACTACATTAGTCACGGAAGTTGTTAAAGCCTAATGGAGCCTCGCTGACCTCTTTCTTGAGCATAGCCATAGTCTCTTGCAAATCATCGCGCTTAGTACCCGTTACACGCACTGCATCACCCTGAATACTGGCCTGCACTTTGATCTTGCTGTCTTTGATGATGCGTACTACTTTTTTAGCCAACTCTGCAGTAATCCCTTTTTGGATTTTCATGGTTTGCTTACGCTTATCACTACCAATAGTCTCTTTTTTATCATCTTTGAGATAACGCACGTCTACATTGCGTTTTGCCATCTTGCCGTAAAGCACATCGCGAACTTGGCCCAATTTAAAGTCGTCATCACCAAACAAGATCAAAGTCTCATCCTTTTGCTCTACTCGGCTATCAGAGCCTTTAAAGTCAAAACGATTGGTAATCTCTTTATTGGATTGCTCGATTGCGTTTTTCAACTCAATCATGTCAGGCTCACACACTACGTCAAATGAGGGCATCTCAAACTCCTTAAATAATCTGGGTAATCAATTCTGCAAATTCAATCATTGCATTGTTAATTTTCAAGTTTTTTCATAAATTAAGAACAGAAACTCGAACACGAATAAGATTGTGGCATGAACTCCGCGAAAAATGCGCCCAATCCAGCAAAATTGACCCGCAATCTGGGACTCAAGCACCGGAATAGCTTCGGTCTGGATTCCACAGCAGAATTAGCCTACGAGATCACATCCGCAGATCAGCTACCAATCCTAATGAAAGAGCTTGATGATAAAAAGCTGATATGGCGTGTATTAGGCGGTGGAAGCAATGTGATTCTTCCAGCCTCTTTACCTGGAGCAACTCTACTCATCAATATCCTGGGTCAAGAAATCATTCGCACGGATGAAGAAAACTCCTGGCTCTCGGTAGGCGCTGGTGTTAATTGGCATAAATTCGTTTCCTGGACCCTAGAAAATAATCTCCCAGGATTTGAGAACCTCGCACTCATCCCCGGAACCGTTGGAGCCGCGCCCATTCAAAACATTGGGGCTTACGGCGTTGAAGTCGAGGAATACATCGACAGCATCGAAGCATTTGATTCTGCGGCCCATGCCTTTGTCACTCTCCCAAATGAAGCATGTCGATTTGCCTATCGCGATAGCTACTTCAAACAAAATCCCAATCGATTGATCGTGACAAAGGTCGTTTTTAAAATCCCCAAGTCTTGGCAAGCACGATTGCAATACGCCGATCTGGCAAAGCAATTTACTGAGTCAAACTCCAACCCAAGTGCAAAGCAAATTTTTGATGCGGTGTGCACTATCCGATCTAAGAAATTGCCAGACCCTGTAGTAATTGGTAATGCCGGAAGCTTCTTTCAGAATCCGATTGTTGGCAACCAACAATATGAGCAATTAATTAAAGAATTTCCGAATCTCGTGTCTTACCCGGATGCCACCGGAACACGAAAGCTAGCGGCCGGATGGTTAATTGATCAATGCGGCTTTAAGGGCAAGCGGATTGGTCCTGTAGGTGTTTATGAAAAACAAGCGCTAGTCCTGGTCAATCATGGCGGCGGGACATCAACAGATATCCTGGGTTTAGCAAAAAATATTCAAGCAGAAGTAATGGGTAAATTCGGAGTGCAGCTTGAGATTGAGCCAAATATTCTGTAGCTTTACTTCTGTGCCCCAACCCTCGCAAATTCAACCTCTACCTGGCCTTCAGCTAAGCGCACCTGAAACGCATTCTCTGTATTAAGCTCATTCGTATTCCGTACTGCATGCATTGCTTGGTCATCCTTACTCAGAATGACTGCATAACCCCGCTCTAGAGTTCTTTGCGGGTTCAACATTTCAAGCTGAGACTGAAAGTGGCCTTGATCACGCTTCCAATTTTCAACCCTCACCAGCCATGCTTGGTTCAGTCGTTTTTGCCAGCCACTAATTTGCTCACGCATGCGATCGGGGTTAGGTAGAGTATGACTAAGACGTAAGGCCAATTGATCCAAGGTTTGTGCTTCACGCTCGACTCGCTGACTCACTCTTTGCAACAATGCTTGCATGATGGCATCTAACTCTTGCAGCATTTGATCACGGCGTGGCGCTGCTAATTCTGCCGCGCCCGTAGGAGTCGGTGCACGCAAGTCAGCAACAAAGTCTGCGATCGTGACATCAGTTTCATGACCAACCCCACTCACGATTGGGATGGGAGACTGTGCGATTGCGTAAGCCAACTGCTCATCATTAAATGCCCAGAGGTCTTCAATGCTGCCACCGCCCCGCACCAGCAAAATCACATCGACTGCATTTTCTTTTTCAGCAGCCTTTAGTGCGGAAATAATTCCAGCTGGCGCATCTGGCCCTTGAACCAAAGTTGGGTAAATCACAATCGGTATGTGCGGCGCTCTTCTGGCAAGCGTACTTAAGACATCTTTTAGGGCCGCTGCTTGGAGCGAGGTAACAATACCAATTGCTCTCGGATGACTTGGAATGGGGTGCTTATTCTCAGCATCGAATAAACCTTCTTTGGCGAGCTTCGCCTTCAGCTTCAAAAAGGCTTCGTAAAGACCACCCATGCCAGCACGGCGCATGCTTTGTACCGTCAACTGAATGTCCCCACGAGGAACATAAAACCCGAGGTTGGCGGCCACCTCTACCAAATCCCCCGATTGAGGCATAAATCCGACTTGTCCATTGCGGCCGCGGAACATTACGCAACGGATCTGCCCTTCCTCATCCTTAAGGGAAAAGTACCAATGCCCACTGTCATAGGCCTTGAAATTAGAAATCTCACCGCTCACCCAAACGGTATCGAAGCGCTCCTCTAAAGAGCTTGCAATGGCGCGGTTTAGATCGCCAACACTGAGGATTTCCCTTGATATTTCCGACATTTTTTCTCTTTTTTCACACTAGCATCAGGTCCAACGGTCAATAAATATCCACAGAAGCCTATTCACCCTTGGTCCAGGCTCTATAAGTAAGTAATTACTGACCCAAAACGTCTCATAAAACCAACAAGCAATCTCTATCCCATTGATTTATATCATTAATTATTAAGCTCTATCTTAGACTGAATTCAAGATATTAGGATGCCATCACCATCAATCAAGGACTTACAACACATTTTCAAAAAAGTTTTGCACAGAGTTATCCACAGCTTACCTTTGTGAAAACCCATTTTTAATTCAGCTAAAGTACTGAGCTTATGTACTCAATCTTACTGTCTGCTGGCTGGCCTATCTGGCCCCTTCTGATCATCTCTATTATCGGGCTGGCCATCATCATTGAGCGTGCCTGGTATTTGAGGCAAATTCATGTATTTCCCAAAAACAGCCTAGAAACAGTATTTGGCCTAGCCAATGCCATTTCCAAACAAAAAACAGTCTCAGAAACCGAAATTAGCGATATCGACCAACTTTCTCCTGCAGGCAGCCTATTCGCCTGCATCCTTCGTGAAAAAGCTTCTGGCAACTCTGCAGACTCCGCCTTAGAAGAATTACAAGCTAGCGCTCAATCCACTTGGTTAAAGCTGGAGCGCTATCTTGGCATCTTAGCCACCATTGCGACCGCTGCCCCCCTCTTAGGGCTCTTTGGAACCGTTGTCGGCATGATTGAAATTTTTGGCAGCCAGGGCATCGGCAGTCCTCAACAGCTAGCGCATGGCATCTCTATTGCCCTGTACAACACCGCTTTTGGTTTGCTAATTGCCATTCCCGCTTTAGCTGCATGGCGCGGTCTGCGTGCAATGGCAAATCAACGCCAACATGAGTGCGAAGAATTTACTCGTCAATTATTTAAAAAACTCTATCCACATTCTGCGGATACAAAATGAGTTGGCTAGAAAATAAGCTTCAGCATCGAGGTCAATTTTCATTAGGAATGCGCTCATCTCCGGTGGAGCCTGAGATCAATCTCATTCCTTTTATTGATGTGTTGTTAGTGGTGCTGATCTTTCTGATGATCTCCACTACATTTACCCGCTACCAAGAGTTAGCCATCACCCTACCTACTGCTAATGGCTCGGCAAGCCAGGCGGAGGTGAAACAAATTCATATTGCAGTCAGTCGCGATGGGCGCTTTGCCATCAATGGCAAAGTGACTGACCGCAGCCAACTGAGTAATAGCCTCAATGCGCTTAACAAAGACAATGTCATCCAGGTCAACATCGATGCGGATGCCAAAGCGCCCCACCAAGCGGTTATGAGCGCCTTAGAGGCAGCGCGTGATGCCAACCTATCCAATATCGCATTTAGCAGTCAAACTACGAAGAAGTAATCCAACACACTAGCAATATTGAGCTCAACTAGTCGCCTTTAATGTCATCGCCAAAAAAATCTTCTTTCTTTAATAAGGCTCCCCAATTTTGGGAAAGACGCGGACCAACAAGTCTGGTGCTTTGGCCTTTATCTAAGATTTACGGTTGGATAAACCAAGCCTTAGATTTGGCAAATGATCTGAACTTAGGTAGACGTAAACCAGCGCCAGTGCCGATCATTATTGTTGGCAATATCCGGGTAGGCGGCACCGGTAAAACTCCCATCGTCATTGCATTAGCTGAGCAACTGGCAAGTATGGGCTGGAAGCCCGGAATTATTAGTAGAGGTTATGGTGCCACCGCATCAAGCGCGCCTCGCCAAGTAAATAGCGATTCCAGTCCTGCAGACGTTGGCGATGAACCCGTCTTAATTGCTCAGCGCACAGATAACCAGTTTCCGATTTGGGTTCACCCCAAACGAACCCTCAGTATTCAGTATTTACTAAAACAAGATCCCTCGGTGAACGTTATCATCAGTGACGATGGCTTACAGCATCGAAGTCTGCTGCGCTGGCCCGCTCGCGAGGGCGGTCGTGATATTGAATTTGTAGTACGTGATCAACGTGGTGAAGGAAATGGCTTCCTTCTACCTGCCGGGCCCTTACGTGAACCTGCATCACGCGAACGAGATGCCACTTTAATAACTGGGACTATCACGCCATCCAATCACATTAATGAATATTTTTTAGGGCGACGTGCTTTCACATTGAGTAGTCAGCTGGGCACTCCCTATCAACTAAATCATCCAAGCAATACACAATCGTTACCCACTATTGCCGCTACTTATCTTCCAAGCAAAATTACTGCTGTGGCGGCAATCGGTAATCCACAATGCTTTTTTGATGACTTACTAAAACAGGGGATTGCAGGTAAATGTATTGGTTTAGCTGATCATGCTAGCTACACCCCAAAATTTTTCTCCGACATTCATGCTGAATGCATCCTCATTACCGAAAAGGATGCCGTAAAATGCACCTCAATACAGGATGAACGAATTTGGGTGGTGCCGATGAGTTTAGAGCTTACAAACACATTGGCAGAATGGCTGCAATCGATTTTGCAAAGACCTGATCCAAATCAATACACTTTATAAAGATAGCAAGGATCAAATATGGACAAGCGCTTATTAGAGATTTTGGTCTGCCCTTTGTGCAAAAGTACTTTGCATTTGGATGCAGAAAAACATGAGCTCATCTGCAAAGCAGACCGCTTAGCCTATCCCATTCGCAATGACATTCCTGTCATGCTGGTGGATGAAGCTCGCAGTCTTTCTACTGATGAAATCAATTAAGTCTTGATCTAGCGCAAGCAACCTAATGAGTAACAACACCTCCAAGTCTCTTGAGTTTTTAGTGGTTATTCCTGCAAGGCTGGGATCTACTCGCCTGCCCCGTAAGCCGCTAGCTGATATTGGTGGTAAGCCGATGGTCATTCGTGTAGCGGAGCGTGCACAACAATCCAATGCACAAAGTGTCGTAGTGGCAACTGACTCCCCGGAAATCCAAGCCGCCTGTGATGAACATCGTATCGAGTGCTTATTAACTAGCGCAGATCATCCAACTGGTACAGACCGCATTGCGGAAGTAGCTCAACTATTAAAACTACCAGCAGATACTTTGATTGTGAATGTACAAGGTGATGAGCCTCTGATTCCACCAGAGCTGATCAATCAGGTTGCCCAAACTTTGGCCAACAATGCCGCATGCGCAATTTCAACTGTGGCAGTGCCCATTGTTGATGCCACAGAAATTACTAACCCCAATGTAGTCAAAGTAGTCCTCAATCGCTCTAATGAGGCGCTCTACTTCTCGAGAGCCACTATTCCGTTTGTGCGAGATCCTGACTTTGAGCAAGCAGTCACTCATTTACGTCATTTGGGCATCTATGCCTACCGCGCCGACTTTTTGGAGGCCTATACCCGCCTTGATCCGGCGCCACCGGAGCAAGCTGAAGCTCTAGAGCAGCTCCGCGCCCTGTGGAATGGCTACCGTATTGCAGTCTATAAAGCCAAAGAAGCCCCACCAGCTGGGGTTGATACAGCCGAAGACCTCGAACGAGTACGCCGCATCTTAGCCAGCTAGCCCAGAATCTGTTTATTAGACGGTTCTCGGGGATAATCCTAGGAATTGATAACAAAGGATCCCGAAAAAATACGGGACAATGAGGGCTTCTAAGGGGGAAACAATGCGCTTAATTCTGCTCGGTGCACCAGGTGCTGGCAAAGGAACACAAGCTCAGTTCATTTGCGAAAAATTTGCCATTCCACAAATCTCGACAGGGGACATGCTGCGTGCTGCCGTTAAAGCAGGAACTGAACTAGGTGTTGCTGCTAAAAAAATTATGGATGCCGGCGGCCTTGTTTCCGATGACATCATCATTGGCCTTGTAAAAGATCGCTTAACTCAACCCGATTGCAGCAAGGGTTACTTGTTTGATGGCTTCCCAAGAACGATTCCCCAAGCGCAAGCCATGAAAGATGCTGGCGTTCCTATCGATTACGTTTTAGAAATCGATGTACCGTTTAATGCCATCATCGATCGTATGAGCGGTCGTCGCGTTCATCCCGCGTCAGGACGTACTTATCACGTCACTTTCAACCCACCAAAAGTGGAAGGCAAAGATGATGTCACTGGTGAAGCTTTGATTCAGCGCGATGATGACAAAGAAGAAACTGTTCGCAAGCGCTTGCAGGTCTACAACGATCAGACTCGTCCGTTAGTGGAGTACTACTCCACTTGGGCAACGCAAAGTAATGCTACTGACAAAATAAAGGCCCCCGCCTATCGCAAGGTCAGTGGCACTGGTAACGTTGATGACATTACTGCTTCTATTTTTGCAGAATTGAAATAATTAACATAATCACCGATTAAAGGGGCTGCTTACGCAGCCCCTTTTTCTTTGTCGGGAAAAGGGGTATTATTTAACTAACGTACTTAGTGGTATAGTTTTTTATGACAGAAAAACGTGCCTTCAAAACAAAAAATTTTAATAAGTGGATGAGAAAAACTGACTTAAAAGATCAAGATCTACTCGTCGCAGTTGCGGAAATGGAGGCTGGCCTCGTTGGGGTCGATCTTGGTGGGAACGTGTTTAAGAAAAGAATTGCATTACCAGGCGCAGGCAAAAGAGCTGGTGCCAGGACATTGGTTGCAAGCAAGTCTTCCAAGAAGTGGTTTTTTCTTTATGGATTTGCAAAGAATGAGAAAGATAATATTAATGATGATGAATTAGTTCATTTACAAGGCGCAGCAAATAGACTGATGAATCTGACTGATCAAGATATCGAGAAAGTAATCCTCATAGGGGAACTAAAGGAGTTAACAAATAATGCTTAATAAAACAAAGAGCCGAATTATTGAGGAGATGACGAATACCGTTAAAGGCCTCCATAAGGCAGGCGTCATTACCAAAAAAAGTATGGATGAATTTGAAGCCCTGCGCAATCTGGAAGTAAAACCCATGACGGCGAAGCGCATCAAACAGCTACGCAGCAAAAGCCAGCTGAGTCAGGCTGTTTTTGCCTTAGCAATTAACACTAGTCTATCTACCATTCAAAAATGGGAGGCTGGTGATAAAAGGCCTAGCGGAACATCTTTAAAACTCTTATCTTTAATTGAAAGAAAAGGGTTGGAGGTTATTCTGTAAAGGAATTACTTCAACTCTTTCAGCGCACTCTCAAAAGATTCGATATCTGCAAAGCTTCTATAGACAGAAGCAAAGCGGATGTAAGCCACTTTATCTAGACGCTTGAGTTCACGCATCACCAACTCACCTACGCGCTCACTTGGAATTTCTTTTTCACCTAAGCTGAGTAACTTCTCTTCAATGCGAGCAATTGATTCATCAACTGAGTCAGATGAAACTGGGCGCTTACGCAATGCCAGCTTGACTGAGCTGACTAACTTATCATGACTGTATTCAACACGACTACCGTTCTTCTTAACAATTGCCGGTAATACAAGCTCTACACGCTCATAAGTCGTAAATCGTTTGTCGCATTTGGCACAACGGCGGCGGCGGCGAATAGTATCGCCTTCATCGGATACCCGAGTGTCTAATACCTGGGTATCGTCGTTATGGCAGAAAGGGCAGCGCAATGTAGTTCTTCTTTATGTTTTAGTTTGGTCAGTTATTTGTATTAGCCGTAAACCGGGAAACGCTTGGTCAACTCGGCTACCTGTGTACGAACCTTGGCAATATTGTCAGCATCATTCGGATTATCTAGAACGTCTGCAATGAAATTACCTACTTGACGTGCTTCAGCCTCCTTAAAGCCGCGCGTGGTCATTGCTGGTGAGCCTAAACGAATACCGCTAGTGACCATTGGTTTTTCTGGATCATTCGGAATGCCGTTCTTATTGCAAGTAATGTGTGCTTCGCCCAAGACACGCTCAGCTTCTTTACCAGTCATCTTCTTAGCACGCAAATCCACCAACATCACATGAGAATCTGTACCGCCAGAAACAATACGCAGACCACGTGAGATCAAAGTCTCAGCCAAGGCCTTTGCGTTAGCAATCACTTGTTTTTGATAATGAATAAAGCCAGGCTCTTGCGCCTCTTTAAAAGCTGTCGCCTTAGCTGCAATCACATGCATTAATGGGCCACCTTGTAGACCAGGGAATACTGCAGAATTAATTGCTTTCTCGTGCTCAGCCTTCATCAAGATGATGCCGCCGCGAGGGCCGCGCAAACTCTTGTGTGTTGTGGAGGTAACGATGTCAGCATGCGGTACTGGATTGGGATATACGCCAGCGGCAATCAAACCAGAGTAATGCGCCATGTCCACCATAAAAATGGCGCCGACTTCTTTAGCCAACTTACCAATGCGCTCCCAATCGATCACGAGAGAGTAGGCAGATGCACCAGCAATAATCAATTTAGGTTTGTGCTCACGAGCTAAACGCTCCATTTGTTCGTAATCAATCGCTTCGTTTTTATCGAGACCATAAGAAATCGGGTTAAACCACTTGCCACTCATATTCAAAGCCATACCATGGGTTAAGTGACCGCCTTCAGCCAAACTCATTCCCATAAAGGTGTCGCCCGGTTTCAGGAAAGCCAAAAATACCGCTTGGTTTGCAGATGCGCCGCAATGGGGCTGAACGTTCGCCGCTTCAGCACCATACAAAGCCTTCACTCGATCAATCGCCAACTTCTCAGCCACGTCGACAAACTCACAACCGCCGTAATAACGCTTGCCTGGGTAGCCTTCAGCGTACTTATTGGTGAGCTGAGAGCCCTGCGCCTGCATCACCGCTGGAGAGGCGTAGTTCTCAGAAGCAATCAGTTCAATATGGTCTTCCTGACGCTGATTTTCATTCTGAATCGATGCCCATAATTCTGGGTCGGTTTTGGCTAATGTATTTTGGCGGTCAAACATGGTCATAATCCTGATGAAGTTGTATTGCTGAGTGAATTAACTTAGTAAAATCAACCTACATCATACAAAATCCACCATGACACCTACTCAAGATCTCTCATTTCTCTCTCTCGTCCTGAATGCCAGCCTATTAGTCCAGTTAGTAATGTTGTTATTACTGGGCATGTCAGTAGCCTCTTGGACCATCATTTTTAAGAAAACTGCCATTCTGCGGGGCGTGAGGCAAGATACCGAGCGTTTTGAACGGGATTTTTGGTCTGGCGGCGACCTTAATACCCTTTTAGGTGCCGCTCAGCGCAATACTCGTAGCGACGCAGTTTTAGAGCACATCTTTGAGGCTGGTATGCAGGAGTTCATGAAAGTTCGTGAAATCGACGCTGCCCGCCGTGCCATGAAAGCCACCTACCAACGTGAAATGGACATGTTAGAAGCCAACTTACCCTTCTTGGCGTCTGTAGGCTCAGTCTCGCCTTATATTGGCCTCTTTGGGACTGTTTGGGGGATCATGCACGCCTTCCGCGGTCTTGCGAACGTACAAAACGCGACCTTGGCGGCAGTTGCCCCAGGTATTGCTGAAGCACTCGTGGCCACTGCTATTGGTCTGTTTGCTGCTATTCCTGCAGTAGTTGCTTACAACCGCGCTGCGACCGATGTGGATCGCTTGGCAATTCGTTTTGAAACCTTCATCGAAGAGTTCACTAACATCTTGCAACGTCAAGCTTCAGGCAAATAAGCATGGCCGGCTCACTCCGAAAATCTTCTAAACGTCGGGCAATGGCCGACATCAATGTGGTTCCCTATATTGATGTGATGTTGGTATTGCTGGTCATCTTTATGGTGACCGCGCCAATGGTCAATCCTGGCGTTGTTAATTTACCAACAGTAGGTGGTGCAAAAGTGCAATCTTTACCACCCGTCTTTTTAACGATCGATGCCAATGAAAATGTCATCGTGCGTAAGGATGGTGATCCAGTTCAAACCTTAAATAAATTTGAACTCGGTGCATTTGCAAGATCACAAGCAGAAAAATCTGCTGAGCAACCTGTTGTTCTCGCTGCAGACAAATCCATTAAATATGAAGTCGTGATGGAAGTGATGTCTAAGCTTAAAGAGAATGGCGTGAAACGTGTCGGCCTTGCTGTGAAGAGCCAATAAGCCTCCTTGTATTGAATACATGAATAGCGCGCAAACAGTTCATTCAAGCCCATTAAACTTTAAACGAGGGCGCCCTACTAAAAACGAGAGTACTAAACGTGCTTTTAGTTTTTCATTAGCTGTGCACTTAGGCCTATTAGCCTTCTTAGTCATCGGCATTAGCTGGAATAACTCAACCCCTTCAGGAGTTGAAGTTGAACTTTGGGATGCCAGTCAACAAGTCCAAACGCCAGTCGTTCCTGAAATCAAAACCGAGATGAAAGAAGAGGCAGCGGACATCGCCATTAAGAAAAAGAAGGTCGAACAAGAGCCTCCTAAAAAAGAAGTTGTGAAAGAAATACCTAAACAGGTAAAGACCCCTCCACCCAAGGAGAAGGAAAAAGAGCAGCCTAAAAAGCCTGAAGCACCGAAAGCTGCTGCACCTGCAGAAACTAAAGCCAATGCTGCCGCTGAAAAAGTTCGCGCAGATCAATTGGCGCGCTTACGTGCAGCGGCTGGCGCTGAAGGCGGGAGCGGTGGAACTAGCGGTAGCGGTGTTGGTGGCGGTGGTAATGCGCCCCCTGGCTGGACTGATAAGGTAGTGAAGAAAGTAAAACCGCTCATCGTGTTTAATCCAGAATCTATCAGCGGCAACCCTGCAGCAGTTGTTAAAGTGAATCTTGCGCCCGATGGTGCAATCTTAGGCACCGATCTCGTGAGCTCCAGCGGTAATACCGGCTGGGATCGCGCAGTTCTCCTCGCACTGACTCGCGCAGAAAGCCTGCCGAAGGACGACAATGGAAAAATTCCTCAAAGAGAAGTTAAGCTGACCTTTAAACCCAAGGACTAAAGCATGTTGCAAGTTGCTCAAAAGTATTTTTCATCAGTGGTGTCAGTATTCCTAGCGGTGCTATCAATGGCAGGCCTGAGTTCTTCAGCGCTAGCTCAAATGAATATTGAGATTACTGGCGTTGGACAGTCTCTCTATCCAATCGCCGTGATGCGCTTTAAGGATGAGGGCAAGCTCCCAACTAGTTTGACCGATATCATTCGTCAAGACTTAGCACGCAGCGGTTATTTTAAAAATACCGAGAACGGTAATGCCAGCGAAAGTGACGAGGGCACACCGAACTACAAATCTTGGGCAGCTCGCGGTGCAGATGCTTTAGCTGTAGGCTCCGTGGTGCAGACTGGCACAGGTCAGTTTGAAATCCGCTATAAGCTATCTGATATTCGTAAATCCGAAAGCCTTGGCGGCTTGAGTATTAATTCCAGTGCAGATAATTTACGTGCAGCAGCTCACAAAATTGCTGACGACATCATCTTCAAACTATTGGGTGAGCGCGGTATTTTCTCAACCCGCCTTTCTTACGTTATTAAAGAAGGTAAACGCTATCGTTTAGTGATCTCTGATGCGGATGGTCAAAATATTCGTAATGCCATGAATAGCGGTGAGCCAATCATCTCTCCATCGTGGTCTCCTGATGGCAAGAAAGTAGCCTACGTTTCTTTTGAAGATCGTAAGCCGGTCATCTATGTTCACGAACTGGCTACTGGTCGCCGCATTGCCCTCTCAAACCAAAAGGGAAATAATAGTGCGCCCGCCTGGTCACCCGATGGCAAAAAGCTAGCGATCTCCCTCTCAAAAGACGGCAACACCCAGATCTACAGCATTAATGCGGATGGAACAGGCTTGCAGCGCCTTACTCGTGGCTACACCATTGATACCGAACCTCAATATTCAACCGATGGTCGTTACATCTACTTCACGAGTGATCGTGGTGGCAATCCACAGATTTATCGCATGAGCGCCGAGGGCGAACAAGCTGAAGGTGCAAAGCGAATCACTTACAAACAGGGTTTTGTAACTTCGCCACGCATTTCACCGGATGGTAAGTATTTAGCCTATATCGCCAATATTGGTGGCGCCTTCCGCCTCTATATCCTCAATCTGGCAACGGGCGATGCCCAAGCGCTAACCGATGGAACTAGCGATGAGTCCCCATCCTTTGCGGCAAACGGTCGCTATGTCCTCTATTCCACCAAAGTCGGTGGCAAAAGGGTCTTAGCTGCGGTATCAGTTGACGGAAACTCGAAGCAAGTACTGAGCATTCCAGGATCTGACGTACGTCAGCCATCTTGGGGACCATTTATGGACTGAGCCTAACTAGGCCATAGTTCGACAGCCAGATCTTTCTAGCGAAATAGTCAATATTGGGCTCTTAGGGGCATAATATTGACTATTAGCTTATTTAGTTACTCAGTTTGTAGGAAAAAGGACAAATCATGAAGATTTCTATAGCACGCCGTGCCGCAACCCTCACCCTTGTTGGTGTAACAGCCTTATTTTTGGCAGCTTGTTCTAGCGTCAAACTAGACGATGTTGATGGTGCTAATGGTGGCGGCAGCGGAAACTTTGGCTCACAGCCATGGAATGATCCAAGTAGCCCGCTCTTTCAGCGTAGCGTGTACTTTGATTTAAATGAGTACACCGTTCAAACTAAATATCAAAAACAACTTTCTGCTCATGCCAGCTTCTTAAAAGCCAATCCAAAGCAAAAGATCATCATTCAAGGTAACACCGATGAACGCGGTACAGCAGAATACAACTTGGCTTTAGGTCAACGTCGTTCAGATGCAGTACGTAAATCACTCAATTTGATGGGTGTTTCTGAAAATCAAATGGAAGCAGTGAGCTTTGGTAAAGAAAAACCAAAAGCTGAAGGTGATAACGAAGCAGCATGGGCAGAAAATCGCCGTGCTGACATTGTTTACATTACAAACTAATGTCGAAGGTCTCACACTCTTTTAAACAAACGCTCTCACGAGCGTTTTGTTTAAGTACAGCAGTTCTTTGCTTAAGCGCCTCGAACAATGCATGGGCGCTCTTTGCCGATGATGATGCACGCAAAGCCATCTTAGATTTACGAAAATCATTTGCGACTGCACAAATGGATTTACAAAATCAGATTGAAAAACTCAAGGCTGATAATGCAGAGCTTCGCGGCAAGATTGAAAATCTTGAAAAGCAAGGTGACGATATCAGCACCAGTCAGAAGACTTACTATCAAGACCTTGATAGCCGCTTGGGTAATTTTGAGCCACGCACAGGCACGATTGAGGGTGTTAGCGGCACGGTTCAGCCTGGCGAGAAGAAAGCTTACGACGATGCCTTAAAAGCCTTCCAGTCAGGTAATCTCAAAAAGGCAGACGAGGGCTTCTCAGCCTTTGCGAATCGCTATCCTAAGAGCCCATACTTGCCGCTGGCACTCTTTTGGAGTGGTAATAGCAAATACGCAAATAAGGATTACACCGGTGCGATTGCGCAGCTACAAAGCCTCATTAAGCGCTACCCAACACATCCCCGCATTCCATCAAGCATGTTGACGCTCGGTAATGCGCAATTGGAGAGCGGTAATAAAGCAGCTGCCAAGAAAACCTTTAGCGAGATCATCAGCAAGTACCCAGATACTGAGTCAGCAAAAGACGCGCAGCAACTCATCGCCGCCACGAAGTAATTCAGTCATTCAGGCTTCAATACTTTTCCATGTCTAAGCTATCTGCTGCTTTTCAAAGTATTGCTCCTCGCAAGCCGAATGCGCCTGCTGTTATTTTATTTTCTGGCGGATTGGATTCCAGCACAATTTTGGCATTGGCAAAAGATCTTGGTTACGCGCCCTATGTGTTGTCAGTTGGTTATGGTCAACGCCACTCTTCTGAATTAGCCGCAGCAAAACACATTGCTAAGAAAATGGGTGTCGTGCGTCATGAGGTGGTGAATTTAGATCTCACGCGTTTTGGCGGCTCAGCCCTGACTGACTCATCGATCGATATCCCCATTACCCCAGGCAAAGATCTAGAAATCCCCGTTACTTATGTTCCTGCTCGTAATACGATCTTGCTATCACTTGCTTTAGGCTGGGCTGAATCATTAGGTGGATTGGATATTTTTTATGGCGCCAATGCCGTTGACTACTCAGGCTACCCTGACTGCCGCCCGGAATATGTCGCCTCATTTGAAACGATGGCGAACTTGGCCACCAAGGCTGGTATTGAGGCGATCAATAATGAGAGTCGCTTTCGGGTTCATGCACCCATCATTAGTATGAGCAAAGCAGAAATTATTCAACTAGGCACTACTTTGGGTGTCGACTACTCACAAACCGTTTCTTGCTATCAAGCCAATGATTTAGGTGAAGCTTGTGGTGAGTGTGAATCTTGCCGCCTACGACAGGTAGGCTTTAAGCAAGCTAACTTAAGCGACCCAACACGGTATCAAAAAAAGTAATTCAGATTTTTACTTCAGTATTACTCTGGGTTTCTAGCATTCGCGCTACATAACGCGCAATTAAATCCACCTCTAGATTCACTGCATCACCCTGTTTTAGCTTACCCAAGGTCGTGTTCTCCAGCGTATGGGGAATGATATTGATATCCACTAAGCAAGCGTCTTGACTATCTTGCGTTTTATTGACCGTTAACGAAACGCCATTAACAACAATCGATCCCTTGTATGCCAAGAATGGAGCTAATGCCTTGGGGGCTTCAATTTGGAGAAGCCAAGAGCCATAGGCATCGTTAGCGACAGTTGCAAAGTGCGCCACCTTACCAACACCGTCCACATGCCCACTCACCAAATGACCACCTAAGCGATCATTTAATCGCAAAGCTTTTTCTAGGTTAACTGACCCTATCTTATCCAGGCCAATCGTCTTATTCAAAGACTCACGCGAGATGTCTAAGGCAAAAGTAGTATCAGTCAATTCAGTGGCCGTCATACAAGCACCCTGAATCGCAATGCTGTCACCCAAAGCAACATCATCGAGATATCCAGGGGGCACTTCAACTACCAAGTGCAGGCCGTCGCCTTTATCTTGAGCACTCTTGATTTGGCCAACTGCAGTAATAATTCCAGTAAACATAGTGTGATCTTAAATAGGGGTTTTATAATTTTTATGAATCATTATTTCTTATTGATTATTTCTTGCTCAGGCGTAAACGAAGATCGGGGCCAAACAGAGTGTGATCGATGATTTGCCAATCTTGACGTTGATCTAGCGCAGTTAGCGGGGTGATATTAGCCATCCCAATGCCATCACCCATAAAGAAGGGTGCGTAATAGAGCAAGAGCTCATCAACACAACCCTCTCTCAGCAGAGATCCATTGAGCTTAAATCCAGCCTCGATATGGATTTCATTCATGTGGCGCTCTTTTGCTAAATAGGCAAATAGTTTTGGTAAATCCACCTTACCATTAGCGTTAGCCATTGCAAGGACTTCAACACCAAGAGCCTCAAATGCTTTTGCCTTGTCTTGAGTCTCCTGAGAATCCAATGAGGCGCAAACCAAAATGACACCGGATGATTGGGGCTTACTCAATACCTTAGCGCTCAGTGGTGTCTCAAGCTTAGAGTCCACAATAATTCTCCAGGGCTGACGCTCAGTTTTGACATCCCGCACATCAAGGCTTGGGTCATCTTCTTTAACCGTGCCGACACCTGTCAATATGGCGCAAGCTTGAGCGCGCCAGTGATGACCGTCTGCCCTGGCTAAAGGACCAGTAATCCATTTACTTTGGCCATCTGGTAAAGCTGTCTTGCCGTCTAAGCTGGCAGCAATCTTCATCCGAACCCAAGGCAAGCCTCGAGTCATCCTAGAAATAAATCCCCGGTTTAATACTTGAGCCTCGGATTCTAATAAACCGCAGCGCACATCAATGCCAGCAGCCTTTAGTCGCTCAAGACCTTTACCACCAACCAAGGGATTGGGATCGGACATTGCCACAATCACCATAGCTGGCTTGGCTGCAATTAAGGCATCGACACAAGGCGGCGTTCTACCGGTGTGGTTACAGGGCTCTAAGGTGACATAGATTGCTGATCCAGTAGGATCCAATCCCTTTGACTTCACTTCAGCTAAGGCCTGAACTTCCGCATGGGGTCCACCTACTCTTTGGGTATGTCCACGCCCAATCACTTCTCTATCTTTCACAATGATGCATCCCACCCGGGGGTTGGGGTTGGATAGATAAAGGGCATTTTGAGCCTCGGCTAATGCCTGACTCATAAATTGATGGTCGACTGCGGTGTACATGGGTCTATTAAAACCGATTGTGGGCAGAAGCAGCAAATTTACCCATCCTACTTGCAGGCTTTGGGGTCCTTAATCGGATCACAAATTCTCCAGCGACCCCCACTGCCGAGTATGAGGTGCCGCTCAAGCCCAGAATCTCTATCGTGACCTAATATCAGACGGTTCGCCACAAACCCGCCTTGGGCTGTTTTGGCAGCACCAGCAGCATTAAACAAAATACCTCTCTTGGATGTATGGGGGTCAATAAACTGCTGACCCCCACCCTTGAAATACACCTGCGCAAGATCGCCTTGGGAAATCCACGTCCGCTCAATACAAGTTGATTTTGGCTGGCGTTTATCACAAACATTTTTAACCACCCAACCCTCTTCCCAAAGACCTCCATTGAATGGAGTGATGCGTACAGGCGCGCCCAATAGAAATGCTTGAGCTCTAGCAAATTGAGCATGCGCAATAAAGCGTCTAGCAATAATGTCAATTTCTCGAGCGGCCATTTGCTCATGCAATAAAGGTAGTGTCGAAATTGCAATGATGGCGATGATCAGCACAACAGCCATCAACTCTAACAAGCTATAACCTTGATCTTGCTTACTCAAAGTTCTGCCGCCAGTTTAGTCGTGTAGCGATATTCGTTTTTTCATCCAAGAAGATGAGAGCTTCTAAGCTAGGTTTTGATTTGCTTGATATCAACCAAAGATTTTTTCCAGCAGACTGTATATGGCAACCAGGATTTGCTAAGACGGTAATATTAGAAAGATGTTGCTCACATTCAATGAGAGCATTTTCTGCAGCAATAAATCCCTTCTGAGCTTCTACATAAGTATTGACGCTCATGACTTCAAGTGCAGTTAAGCGCTCTAACTGAATGACCATCATAGAGAGTAGAGTGAGTAGCGATAAGACCCAAGCAAGAATCATAGTAGATTCACAGTAGATTGCGAGTGGCAAATGTTCGCTCAAACCTCTGGTGGATTGATGCACCATCAGTCATCTCCAGCTTGACCTTAAAAACCTTGCCCGCACTCACTGGAAGCGCTTCAAAAGAAAGATGGTGAATGCCATTCATTAAGGTTGTGTTTTGGATACGCCCCTGGCGATCAAGTGATTGGCAGATTAAGGACCCTCCATTGACCTTGACACCTTTGGGTGCAGATGCTTGCTGATCCACTAAAAATCCTTGGTGTGCTAAATTATTTTTAGTGCGCTCTTTTGACAAAGCATTACCAATGCAATCAAAGTCCAGCCCTTGAGAAATCTCCTGTTTCACCATCAGCGAATCTGATCCTCGATACCCGCTATTTTTCTGAATCTGGATGTAATTACTCGAAGAAGCATTTTTTCCTATCAATGCAATCGCTGAATGAGCATTCTGATAACCAGCCATCCGAATAGCGCGCCCGATTAATTCCAGGGCACGATCTGCTTCTGCGGTAAGTGACTGTGATTTTTCATACTGAATTTGCTTGACGATGAACTCACCGCTATTTTTTATGAGTGGCGCGACCAAGGCCAGGGATAGGGCGAGACCAACGAGACATTCCAAGAGATTCATCCGCTAACTTTCGTGAAATTTGGTTTGAGTTCTTTAATTGCGCAGCGTTCAATGTGCTGAGCTCATGCCTATCCATCTCTTTTTTGAGCTCCACCCTTTTCTCCTGCAGATGACCTAATCGCAAAATCACCCCCTGGTAGGTATTACTCAAGCCCATCCAGCTGCTTACTACTAGACTCATTGCCACCAAAACCTCTAATAGGATGAATCCATTGGCCTTGGCATTTGATTTCAGGGGGAGTTTGGATTTTTGAATGAGGAAGAGCACAGCTCATTTTCTCGAGACTAGAACTGCAAAAATAGGCTTTTCATGGGTGCTCACTGTCAGAAAAACTGGATATTGCTTCAATATTGGCTGCAGGTTCCTAGGCTGAAGCCCGAAACCCCCTCCTCAGCTTAAAATAGAGGGCTATGCAAAATAACCTCGCCTCCACAGAAGAAATCGTTGCCGAGCTCAAAGCCGGGAAGATGGTCATTCTGGTCGATGAAGAAGATCGCGAGAATGAAGGTGACTTAGTGCTTGCTGCCGATCATGTCACTCCAGAGGCTGTTAATTTCATGGCCAAACATGGTCGCGGCTTAATTTGTCTTACTTTGACACGTGAGCGCTGCCAACAAATTAATCTGCCTTTAATGGTGAGGGATAACGGCACCTCCATGGGCACCAATTTCACTGTTTCGATTGAGGCTGCTAGTGGTGTTACTACTGGTATCTCAGCAGCAGATCGCGCCCACACTATCAAGGCGGCAGTTGCCGCAAATGCTAAGCCCAATGATCTCGTTCAGCCAGGACATATTTTTCCTTTGATGGCGCAACCCGGTGGTGTGTTAATCCGCTCTGGTCATACGGAGGCTGGATGTGATTTGGCCGCCATGGCTGGTTGCTCACCTACCGCTGTCATTTGCGAGATTATGAAAGATGATGGCAGTATGGCGCGACTGCCAGACTTGCTCGAGTTTGCAAAAGAACATCAATTAAAAATTGGTAGCATTGCCGACCTCATCAAATACCGCAGCCAACATGAAAGCATTGTGGTGCGCGAGGGTGAGCGCGAGTTCAACACACCCTGGGGCAAGTTTCAGGGAATCATCTACCGTGATACACCAAGCTCGTGTATGCATTTAGCACTAGTGCATGGCAAGCCATCAGAAGGTGAAGAAACACTAGTCCGCGTTCATGAGCCCGTCACAGTACTGGATTTCTTGGACTCGAATGTCAGCACGCACTCCTGGCCTTTGGCTCAAGCTTTACAAAAGTTAGCAGCGGCACCTTGTGGCGTGGCAGTTCTGTTGAATGCTTCTGGCGTTGCAGCCCCTGGTGATGCAGACTGGTTGGCTCAGTTTCATAAATTGAATAGTACCCATGCTGAAGCAGCAAAAAAGCCATTGGCACGCAAAACTGATTTCCGCAGCTATGGCATCGGCGCGCAAATCCTCAAGGATATCGGCGTTGGCAAAATGCGTTTACTCGCCAACCCTATTCCAGTGCCCAGCCTCTCCGGATACAAGCTTGAAGTTACCGGCTATACCCCATTTGAATCTAATCAATAAGCACTATCAGAAAATCATATGAATACATCCAGTGACGAATCCGTAGTAGGCGTTCTCGCCAGCGACCTCAATGGGCAAGATCTGCGCGTAGGCATTGTGCAGGCGCGCTTCAATGAAGATCATTGTGTCGCCCTGACTACCGCTTGCATTGAAGAGTTGATCAAGCTGGGTGTGTCGCAATCTGATATCAAATTAGTCACCGTCCCAGGTGCACTTGAGATTCCTTTCGCACTACAAAAACTTGCTGAAACAGGCGAGTTCGATGGCTTGGTTGCGCTAGGCGCCATCATCCGTGGCGAGACTTATCACTTTGAACTCGTGTCGAATGAATCTGGTGCTGGTATTACCCGGATTTGCCTTGAGTCCGGCTTGCCGATCGCCAACGGTGTTCTCACATGCGAGACGGATGAGCAAGCAAAGGTTCGTGTTCAGGTAAAAGGTGCAGACTGTGCAAGAGCAGTTGTTGAAATGGCCAACCTAGCTTTAGCCCTTACTCCCGACATTGATTTTGAAATCAATTCTTCAGAAGAGTAATTTACAAAATGAATAAAAATGCTCCCAGTCCACAGGTAGCACCTGGTACACCAAGTGCACCTAAGCGCTCACTCACGCCTCGTCGTCGTGCCCGTGAATATGCTTTACAAGGTGTTTATCAAAGTCTAGTCATGCGCCGCGCAGGCAGCCTTCCTAATGCTGCGGCAATCGCCAAGCAGTTAGCTGAAGATCCTGGTTTTCGCCGTTGCCAACAGGATTTATTTCAGGGTATTTTTGCTGGCGTACTAGAGCGCACTGATGAGCTTGAAGCCATTATTACCCCAGCTCTCGATCGCCCCATTAATGAGCTATCTCCCGTAGAGCATGCCGCCCTCCTGATTGGCACATACGAACTGGCCATTGATTTGGCGGTTCCCTATAAAGTAGCCATTAATGAAGCAGTCGAATTAGCTAAAACCTTTGGCGGAACTGATGGTCACAAATACGTCAATGGCGTACTCGATCTCCTGGCTCAACAGTTACGTAGCACTGAGGTGCAAGCAAGTTAGGCCAAAATGTCCTTCAGATCCCCTGCGCTTCCAAGAGGTCTAGGGGGTTTATTTTGTCCGTAGCCTTAGGAGACAATCCAAACTACACTGAGGGATAAAATAAAAATAACTTTTTTACTAAAGAGACGGCATCATGCAGAAAACTGACATCCGCAAATTACTTAAAGATCCAAGCCTATTTAAAGAAGAGGCTTTTATTAATGGTGAGTGGTTTAAAACAAATTCAGGAA
This sequence comes from Polynucleobacter sp. JS-Mosq-20-D10, assembly GCF_018687755.1. Taxonomy (NCBI): domain Bacteria; kingdom Pseudomonadati; phylum Pseudomonadota; class Betaproteobacteria; order Burkholderiales; family Burkholderiaceae; genus Polynucleobacter; species Polynucleobacter sp. JS-Mosq-20-D10. The sequence continues at coordinate 257,951 of NZ_CP061305.1, read as the reverse complement.
AAACTTTTGCGGTTCATAATCCTGCTACTGGTGAGCTTATTGCAGATGTAAGCAATCTTCAGCCTAACGATGCTGAGCGAGCAATTGAAGCCGCAGAACATACCTTTCAAAGCTGGAAGAATAAAACCGGAAAAGAGCGCGCTCATGTGATGCGCAAATGGTTTGATCTGATTATTCAGAATACCCAAGACCTAGCCACCCTCATGACCTTAGAACAAGGCAAGCCGCTCACTGAAGCAGCTGGTGAAGTAGCCTATGGCGCGTCTTTTGTAGAATGGTTTGCTGAAGAGGCCAAGCGGGTTGCCGGATCTATTCCAAGCACCACTTGGAGCGATAAGCGCTTGATCGTTATGAAGCAGCCAATTGGGGTGTGCGTTGCCATCACGCCTTGGAATTTCCCCATCGCCATGATTACACGCAAGATTGCACCAGCAATGGCAGCAGGTTGCACCATTGTGATCAAGCCGGCTGAACTCACACCACTTAGTGCATTAGCATTGGCAGAGCTTGCTCAGCGCGCTGGCGTGCCAGCAGGTGTTATTAATATTCTCACTGCAGATACCAATGGATCTATTGCGATTGGTAAAACACTCTGCGCGTCACCTACCGTCCGCCACTTATCATTCACAGGCTCAACCGAAGTTGGACGAATCTTAATGGCGCAATGCGCTCCGACGGTAAAGAAATTGGGTCTGGAGCTCGGAGGTCATGCTCCTTTTATAGTTTTTGAAGACGCGGATATTGATGCGGCTGTTTCGGGTGCCATGGCATCTAAATATCGTAATTCTGGTCAAACCTGCGTTTGTGCAAATCGCTTCTATGTGCATAAAAAAGTACACGATGAGTTTGTCGAAAAGTTTGCGAAAGCCATTGAAATCATCAAAGTGGGTAATGGCATGGAAGCTGGTAGCACCCAAGGGCCGCTGATTGAGCAAGCCGCCTTAGAGAAGGTAGAAAGGCATGTAGCCGATGCCATTAGCAAGGGTGCAAAGCTCATTGCTGGTGGTAAGCCCTCCCCTTTAGGCGGCACTTTTTATGAGCCCACTATTTTGTCTAATGTCACTAATGACATGCTCATTACTTATGAAGAGACCTTCGGACCAGTCGCCCCGATCATTCCATTTGAAAGTGATGAGGAAGCAATCAGACTAGCTAACAATAGTCAATTTGGCCTGGCCTCCTATTTTTACAGTCGTGATATTGGCCGCATCTGGAAAGCTGCTGAAGCGCTTGAATACGGTATTGTGGGCGTCAACTCTGGAATCATCTCAAGTGAGGTGGGGCCATTTGGCGGAATGAAACAGTCTGGCTTGGGCCGTGAAGGTAGCGTCTACGGTATGGATGAATACCTAGAGCTAAAGTATGTTTGTCTGGGCCTTTAAAGCAGTGCCAGAATTAAATAAAGCCGCTATTCAGCGGCTTTATTTTTGATAAAGCTCCGCCTTATTTTTTCTTATAGACCAAGTCCCACACGCCATGTCCCAGCTTAATACCGCGGTTTTCAAACTTGGTAGTTGGCCTATAAGCAGGTCTCTCAACATATCCAGGATGCCTAGCATCGAGCTGTTCAAGCGTAGGCTTGAATTCCTTAAAAGACTCTTTAGCAAGCTCAATATCAGTGGCAATATCCGCCGCTGAAAAAGTTTCAATACTCATTTGCTCAGTAGAAGTATTTACTAAGCCAGACTCCGCATTTAAGACCAACAGCATTTGCTCTGCGTAGTTATGCCAATCGGTCGCAAGGTGCAAATAAGCTCCGGGCTTCAAGCGAGAAATCAATAGCCTCACGAACTCTGCCTGAATCAAGCGACGCTTGTGATGACGCTTCTTATGCCAAGGATCTGCAAAATAAATATGAATACCATCCAATGAGTTAGGAGCAATCATTTTTTCTAAAACTTCAACAGCATCATGACGAATCAATCGCAAATTATTGAGATTGTTTTCGCCAATTAATTTCAGTAAAGCGCCCACCCCCGGAGGGTGAACTTCAATTGCTAAGAAGTCGTCTTCAGTGCGCAAGGCAGCAATTTTGGCAGTGGTCTCACCCATACCAAAACCAATCTCCAATATCTTGGGGCTCGATGAACTGCTAAATGCTTGCACTAGATCTAAAGTAGTTTCTTGAAACGGAATTAAGAACTGGGGGCCAAGCTCATCAATTGCACGCTGCTGCCCAGCAGTTGTCCTGCCCGCCCTTAAAACAAAAGAGCGAATGCGATCAAAATGCTTCTCTGATTTTTCTAAAGACAACTTATGCAACCACTTTCTTGAAGTAGGCAATTGTCTCCCTAAGACCATCCTCTAGATTCACTTTAGGCTGCCAACCGAGTTTCGCCTTTGCCAAATCAATGTTGGGCTGGCGTTGCTGAGGATCATCGGATGGTAATGGCTGGTGAATGATTTTGGATTTACTGCCCGAGAGTCTCAAAATAGTTTCGGCTAACTGAAGCATCGTGAACTCACCAGGGTTGCCAATGTTGACCGGACCCGTAAATCCCTCTTCCGAGTTCATCATTTTGACCATAGCATCAATTAAGTCATCAACATAACAAAAACTTCTTGTTTGTTGGCCATCACCATAAATAGTGATGTCCTTTCCCTGCAAGGCCTGAACAATGAAATTGCTAACAACACGTCCATCGTTAGGATGCATTCTTGGGCCGTACGTATTAAAAATTCGGACAACCTTAATATCAAGATTATGCTGACGGTTGTAATCAAAAAAGAGGGTTTCGGCGCAACGCTTGCCTTCGTCGTAACATGAGCGAATACCAATTGGGTTTACTTTTCCCCAATATTCCTCGGGCTGTGGATGCACTTCAGGGTCACCATATACCTCGCTGGTTGAAGCCTGCAAAATCCGCGCCCGCGTTCTTTTGGCAAGCCCAAGCATATTGATCGCACCATGAACACTAGTCTTGGTAGTTTGCACTGGATCATATTGATAATGCACTGGGGATGCAGGGCAGGCTAAGTTATAAATTTGATTGGTCTCAACATAGAGAGGAAAGGTCACATCATGACGCATCAGCTCTAATTTGGGATTAGACAAAAGATGCTCTAGATTGGCTTTGGAGCCTGTGAAATAATTGTCCACCACTAAGACATCATTACCTTCTTTCAGAAGCTTTTCAGTCAAGTGTGAGCCCAAAAAACCTGCGCCACCGGTGATGAGGATTTTATTCATATCGATCTTTTTTTATTAAAGTAAATTACTTAGGAAAAGGTGTATTCCAGCCAGCCGAACGGTAGGCATAAACCACTTCGCCTAACACAATAGAAAGGGAGGTCATGAACGATATGAGTCCCAATACAAAGGTCCAAATGACGTAAGTGGCCTGTAATGATCGCACCGCACCTGCCTGAAAGAAAAATAACTCTAAGACAGTTAAAGAAATAAATACACCACTAAGTACATCAAAGAAAATCGCGGCAGTACAGAGACGGCCCCGGACTTTTGCCTCATTCGCCTCTTTCATCATATGAGTGAGCATTTCTGGATCTTGAATACCGCCCTCCTGAATACGATGCTGAATAACACGCATACGGTCAACCGATCTAGCCAAACGCGCTGAAATCGCATTAATGAGGGTTGCTACTGCGGTCAGTAAAAATACTGGTGCAAGTGCTAACTGAATATTATTAGTGATCGCGTCTATTGATACATCCATATCGATTCCAATTGGTTTTACTGCTTAATGAGACCAGGCTACCAGCCCGCTATATGAACTTGCCAAAACCAAAATTCCAAAAATGATGCGATACCAGGCAAAGGGAACGAAGTTATGTCCGGCAACATAATGAATCAGCCAGCGCACACAAATGAACGCAGAAATAAAGGCGGCAATGAAGCCAGTCACAATCGCCCAAACAAAATCACCCGAAAGAGAAACCGGGTTCTTCCAAAGTTTGAGCAATTCGTATGCAGTGGCACCACCAATCACTGGGATGGCCAAAAAGAAAGAAAACTCCGTTGCTACAGCTCGAGGCAAACCAAAGAGCATGCCACCAATAATGGTTGCTCCAGAGCGCGATGTCCCCGGAATCAATGCAGCACACTGCGCTAATCCCACCTTTAAGGCATCAAAAGGGGATAGGTCATCCACTGACTGGATATAGGATTTAGTTGCTGACTCAGCTAATTTAGCTTGTCGACGCTCGACCCAAAAAATAATCAAGGCGCCCAGGATGAAAGCGCTTGCAACTGGGATAGGAGAAAACAAAAGAGTCTTGATATGCTTGCCGAAGATAAATGCCAGCCCCATTGCAGGTACAGAAGCGATCAGCAAGTTAAAGACAAAACGACGAGAGATGGCGCTTGTCTTAATGGTCGACGCTACCTTCCAGAGCTTTGCTCGAAACTCCCAGCAAACGGCCAAAATTGCGCCAAACTGAATAATGACCTCGAAAGCCTTGCCCCGCTCATCATTGAAATCGAGTAAGTCCCCAACCAAAATAAGGTGGCCCGTACTGGAAATTGGCAAAAACTCTGTTAAGCCCTCCACTACCCCCAGTATTAGCGCTTTTCCTAGCAAAATTAGATCCATAGGCGCAATTTTATAGATAGATGGAAGGATCCCCTGTATTTGGCAAAATAAGGGTGAAAAACAGCACTTTGCCCAAATAAGCCTTAAACTTCAAGGCACATTGAAAAGTATCCGAATTAGATGACCTACACACGCTTTCACCTCTCTCAGATAACCATTTTTGGTTTAATCCTGAGTCAGGCTCTCGGACTCAGTGCGATCCCAGTCAGCGCCTTTGCACAAAGCCCTATTGGCACCAAACCTGTTTTACCGACACCCGTAAGTACGCAGTCGTTAACGGGCCTGGAAATGCCCCCGCAAATGGTTGCAGCCCCTAAGCAGGCTATACCTACCGAGGCAGCCCCATCGAATGTGAGTGGCAATGGGGCAAATGCCAACCAAATGACTGACTTAATACGGCTTTACCAAGAAGCAGCTTTTAGCGATCCCGTATTAAATGCCGCCCGATTTAATTACCAGGCGAGCAAGGAGCTCTACTGGCAAGGTCTCTCATTTTTACTGCCGCAAGCTAATGCTGTGCCTGGTGGCACACGCTACTTCCAACATACTGCAGGCAATCAACCGGCAAGTGCGTATTCAGGCTCGCGTGTCTATGATCAAAAAAACTATACCGTCACTCTGACACAGCCCGTTTTTAATGTGGCAGCATTTGAGGCATTTAAACAGGGTGACTTGAATACCAAAATTGCAGACATGCGCTTTTACTTAGCGCAGCAAGATCTCATCATTCGAGTTTCACAAGCTTACTTTGATGCGCTAACCAGTCAAGATAACGTTGAACTTTATCGCAACAAAAAAGGTTTGATCAAACAACAATTAGAAATTGCCCAAGCAAAGTTTGATGCTGGGCTAGCAACCATTGTCGATGTCAATACAGCGCAGGCCGCCTTAGATCTAGCTAATTCTCAAGAGATAACTGCTCAAGCAGACCTGATTGTCAAACGTGGCGTGCTGGAACAATTGGTTGGCCGCCCTGTAGGGGCCTTGAAACCACTTATCAAAGAGGCCAAGATTGATGGCGTATTAAGAGACCCCCGATCTAAAGCCAATGATGGGAAGGGTATACCAATCGCAGACAGCGTGAATCCTCAGTTACCAAAAGGTCAAACTTTGGAGGACTGGGTTCTCCAAGCAGAAGCAGCAAACTTTAATGTTTTAGCGGGGCAGCTATCCGTGAATTTAGCCGAGAGCACCTACAAAGCCTCTCAAGCGCTGAACTACCCTTCTGTTAACTTTGTGGGCACAGCAGGATATAACACCTCAAATGGAACAGCTAATAGCCTCACGCCGTCACAAACCAATATTTATAACAACACCATTGCATTGCAAATGACTATTCCTTTGGTCTCTGGTGGATTTAATAGTTCGGTAATTCGTCAAAACGCAGCCCTACTGGATGCGGCTAAGGCAAATTACGATAACGCTCGTCGCACCGCAGCGCAAAATACCCGCACTGCATTTACTGGTTTCTATGGCGGTCTGGCAAGCGTTAAGGCGTATGAGGCGGCAGAGCGCTCATCCACCTCCGCACTAGAATCGAGCAAACTCGGGTTTCAGGTGGGTACTTTGATTAATATTGATGTGCTCATTGCCTTAGATACTGTGATCTCTACCCGGTCGCTATTACAGCAGGCGCGCTACAACACAGTTCTCAATGCGATTCGCTTAAAGGCACATGCGGCGGCCCTAACAGATGAGGATCTCATCTCGATCAATGCCTTGCTACGCTAAGTATTGGTAATTTAATATTTATCTCAGATTTAATTTTGTTTTAAGAGTCTGAGACAAGCATCTAATACCTCCTGTATCGTTGGCGGACTCTCCATATCCCCCACGTTATCAATTTGATCCGACCAATATCCTTCGGTCTTCCAACGCGGTGAATCGCAATAAATTTCCACAGTCGGCCTATTCAGCACCGCTGACAAATGCGTTAAGCCCGTATCCACGCCAACAGTTAAAGCTGCGCTGGAGATAACCGAAAAGGCCTCTTCGATAGAAAAAGCGGCTGGCACAAAAGCACCCGGAATCGCCTCAACAAGCGATTCGCTAACCAATCTCTCTGAAGCGCTTCCCCAAGGAAAAACCATTTGATAGCCACGGGCAGAAAGCTCCTTCCCCAAGGCAACCCAATTGCTATGAGACCAACGCTTAGCCTCTCGAGCAGTCGAATGAAAACATAAGATGTAGGGGGCATTCAACCTACCATCAGAAGTCTTTGGAATGCTAGCAATAAATTCTGAAGGATAAAACCGCGGTGCATCAACTCGATCTATCAAAGACCAATCCAAGGCTGAGCACATCACCCAACGCGAACGATCGACTGCATGGCACTGCGTAGGAACTTGTATTGACTGGTTATAGAAAGATCTAGCCAAGGGCTCGTATCCAGAAAACTCTGTCGCATTAGCAAGACCTGCAACCACGGCAGTAGAACTTTTTTTAGCTAGGGAACATACGATGGCAGATTTCAGCAGGCCCTGAGTTTCGATCACTACGTCGTAGTTGGTGGATTGAAGTGTTTTTCTAAACGCAAAAAATTCCTTCCAAGTTGCCAAGCTAAAGAGATTTTTCTTCCAGCGTCGCAAACCAAAAGGAATGATGCGATCAATTCCACGAAAGCTGTCACGAGACAATAGTGGATCTAATAAGTGAACATATCCCTCTTCCACCACCCAATCAATTTGAGCCTCTGGTAAGCGTGCTCGTAAATCCCACACTATTGGCAAGTTGTGCAATACATCCCCAAGAGAGGATAGCTTTACTAATAGAATTTTCGGGGAAGCGCTCATCAGAGCATTATCTTATCTTTTAGAAATACGCCAAAAATTTAATTAAAACTTAGGGGCAAAATCCCACAATAGACCGGCAGCATCTTTGGCATTTACATTCGGAGTGACACCCTCAGGTAAAGGCCACTCAATATTTATATGAGGATCATTCCAAGCCAAGCAATTCTCACTTTGGGGGTGAAAGTAGTCGGTTGTTTTATACAAAACTTCAACCGTCTCAGTTAGAGCCAAAAAGCCATGGGCTAAACCCTCAGGAATCCACAGTTGTCTGTGATGTTGACTGTCTAACTCACTGCCAAGCCACTTACCGTAGGTTGGTGAATCTTTACGAAGATCCACCACAACATCAAAAATTCTGCCCGCTACCACGCGAACTAGTTTGCCTTGAGGGCACTCTGTCTGATAGTGCAAACCGCGCAGAGTCCATTGGTGAGAAAAAGAATGGTTGTCCTGAACAAACTCCACATTCAAACCAGTAGCTACAGAAAAATCTTGAGCATTAAAGGATTCAGTAAACCAGCCACGCTCATCGCTAAATATTTTGGACTCGATAATCAACACATCAGGAATAGGTGTTGACGTTACTTGTAATTTCAATTGGGTGTTCATCCAAATATATTGATTAAATTAATGGGCTATTAAATGAAAAATTTGAGGTCACTTTCATTTAATTTTCTAGATAATTCCATCTTTTGCCAAATTGCAGACGTAAGACCGAACAGCAACATCCCAAGACTGATTTAATTGCTTCAATTTTGACATATCGCCTCGAATCTTAAAGACCTGGCCAAGCTTGTCGGTCGACATTCTTGAATTCAGTGGCCTAGGAGCTATTAACGGATACTCTTTTGAAGGAATTGGCTTGATGTCATTTGGGGCCACTCTTAACGAAGCTCCGGCTTCCAGGGCGATCTCCACAGACAATAAAGCTAGACCATGCCAACTAGTCTCGCCAGCAGGGACGGCGTGATAGATGCCAGATGGAAACTTGCTTAATACGCCCTCCTCTTCCATCACCAAACCTAAACTGACTTGCGCCAACCACTGGGCACTTGTTGGCGCGCCATACTGATCCTCAATTACTTGCAAATTTTCTCGGTCTTTAGCTAAACGTAAAATTGTACGAATGAAATTTCCGCCATCGCCATATACCCAACTAGTTCTCAATATGGCATATTGACCGGTAGCATTGGCAATAAAAGCTCTAGCAACAGCCTCCTCCCCCGCAGCCTTACTTTTGCCATAAACACTTAAAGGATTACGCACGTCATTCTCTATATAGAAGCCATATTTCTCACCATCAAAAACATAGTCCGTTGAGAAGTGCAGAAAAGTAGCGCCATGTTTAGCGGCATATTGCGCCATGAGTTCTGGCGCCCTGGCATTTACCGCAAATGCTAAGACTGATTCAATCTCAGCCCTGTCAACCGATGTATATGCAGCAGCATTGATAATCAAATCTGGATCAACTTTACTCAACAAGCTTGTGATCGCTTGCTCATTTTTCAGATCACATTCAGAGCGACCCACGGAGTAGACATTGAACTTATTGACCAGTACTGATGATTGCGAATCAAACAAAGCATTAAATGCTTTACCTAATTGACCATCTTTACCAAATACCAAAATATTCATTAGCTTAATGTACTCATTTATTGGTATTGCTTTTGCAGCCAGTCTCTATAAGAGCCACTAACCACGCCATCCACCCATACTGGATTATCCAAATACCATTGCACCGTCTTACGAATGCCTGTATCAAAAGTTTCGGCAGGGCGCCAACCCAATTCGCGTTCGAGTTTGCTTGCATCAATGGCGTAACGGCGGTCGTGTCCAGGGCGATCTTTTACAAAAGTAATTTGGCTTATATATGACACGCCATCTGACCGTGGCTTTAGCTCATCCAAAATCGCACAGATGGTTTTAACGACATCGAGATTTGCTTTTTCATTCCAGCCACCAACGTTATATGTCTCGCCCAATTTGCCTTTGGCCAAGACTTCACGAATTGCAGAGCAATGATCGCCAACATAAAGCCAATCCCGAATCTGTTGACCATCTCCATAGATTGGCAACGGCTTACCATTCAAGGCATTCAGAATGAAAAGCGGAATTAACTTTTCGGGAAAATGATAAGGGCCATAGTTATTTGAGCAATTAGTAGTTACAACTGGAAAACCGTAGGTATGAAACCAAGCGCGAACCAGGTGATCGGATGCAGCTTTAGATGCTGAATATGGACTATTAGGCTCATAGGCATTTTTCTCCGTAAATGCTAGATCAGATGATGACAAAGAGCCATAAACCTCATCAGTGGAAATATGATGAAAACGAAATACTTGCTTGGCCAACCCATCCAAACCACTCCAATATTCTCGAGCGCACTCCAAAAGATGAAAGGTTCCTAGAATATTGGTTTGAATAAACTCCGCAGGGCCATGAATTGATCGGTCTACATGACTTTCAGCAGCAAAGTTCACGATGGCGCGTGGCTGATGCTCTGTTAGCAGCCTAGCAAGCAGCTCCTTATCGCCAATATCCCCATGAATAAAGATATGGCGGGGATCACCCCTCAAAGACTCTAGGGTAGCTAGATTACCTGCATAGGTCAGCTTATCTACATTAACAACACCCTCGTTTTTAGGCGACTTTAACCAATCAAGGACGAAATTTCCCCCGATAAAGCCAGCGCCACCAGTAACTAGAATCATGCTTGTTGAGCCACATGTAAGGGTATTATTCAAATTATGCCTGATCTAAAGCCTATCAAAATCGCCACTTTAGGTGTCGCCAAAGACTTTCAAGAATCATTGATTCCCGCAATTATTCGAAGCTTGGGATTTATGCCAGCATGGACAACACCGTCGAACTGTCAACTACTGATCTATGGCCCATTTTTTGAAGAGAAGAAGGTAAAAAATTGGATCCCAAAGCCCTTACGCCCCCTATTCAGCTCTGATGGCGGAAACAGGCAAACCAAAAAAGCAACCAAAATAGATCATGCGCTTAGCCTCTTTATTACTGGCGAAAATGTGAGGCATGATTTTCAAAATTGTGACCGCTCGATCTCATTTGATTTAGGCATTGCAAACCCCCATCACTTCCGAATGCCTTATTGGATGGAAATGATCGACTGGAGCGAAGAAGGGGTTACCGGAAATCACAATCCAAGATTTGGTCAACTACTCAATCTAAATCGTCTTTGCTCGCCCTTAGGAGGGAATTTTCTGAGTCGACCTCAGAAGGCGGCGATTTTTGCTTCGCATTTAAGAGAGCCTAGGCGCACTTTACTAGAAGCAGTAAAAAGCCAAATTGAAGTGGTGGAATTCGGAAAATCATTCAATACTCAAATTAAGAATCACTCTGAAAGTGGATTAATTAAATTTGATGAACTCCAGAATTTTGCCTTTAACCTATGTCCTGAAAATGGCATGCACCCAGGCTACTACACTGAGAAGATTCCAGAAGCTTTTATGGCGGGATGCCTACCTATTACCTGGGTAGATGAAAACGTCAAGACTGACTTCAACCCACTTGCCTTCATCAATCTCGCGCCAATGTCAGCAAACTACTTCTCTGAATTGGCTGAGATTCTTCATTCAAAAAATATATTAGCAAGTTATGCCGAGCAACCCTTGCTACTCGAGCGCCCCTCGATTGAGCCACTCAAAAAATTTATTCAGGAAATCCTTTTAACGGCAAAAGCATAGCCACTTGCCTTCTAACTAAGTCTTGGGGAACCAGGGAGATGGGCTTATTTGCCTATCAATGAAGCGATAAATTGAGCGGATTGTCTTTCTCAACCCTTTGACTGGCAACCTTCCGGGACGATCGGTAATTGTCGATTTTGTATGCGCCAATCCTATTGGATAAGGCTTTGCTGCCAAACAATGTAGTCCATGCTTTGAATAATGCTCTAGAAAATGATCAACTGGCTCATAAATATCAGCAGCACTCTGTAAAAGAATTTTGGCAGCTGCCGGTTGAATCATGTATGCAGCAGTTCCACATGGTTCGCCGAGATTTTTAACAAGCCCGTAGCTTGGTCTGTTTATTAAAATTTGGTGCTTGGTTTCATATATGCCTGACAGCCTCACCAAGCTCCAGTGATCGGCAATACTCAACAAATCCTCGATGACCACTTCAAGATTCTCGCCGACAAGAAAATCATCCTCAAATACTAGAGTAGTCATATTATTTTTGAGGCAAAGCTCCCATGCTTTGATATGAGATAAGAAGCATCCAATCTCACCGGGGGTTAATTCATACCCCTGCAATCTTTTAACCTTTAATTTCTGATAACTTGACGGCATCTGTGGAAGTGCATAGCCATCAACAGCGTCTAAAAAATTCCACTGAATATTAGTTTTATTGAGTTGCTCCTCCACTCTTTTTCGTCTATCCACTGAGCGCTCAAGTGAAATTACAAAAATCTGGATTGGGAGTATATTTTCCATAATTGACTTAGAGATAACTTTGGAGATATCGCCCAAACCGCTTTAAGCGGCGGAGCATGCGTGAACCAAGGGATTTGGAGGCAGCGCCAAAATCCATCCCTGAGTCCCAATTAGATTGGTAAATCACACCTAAATAATTCGACTTTAACTTATTTTCTGTTTCACCCATTCTGCGCAGAAGATAGTATTGCCAATCGTAGTAATAAATTCTGAAGAGCTGCTCCCTGGGATGCAAAGGTATCGCTCGGTAATTTAATAAAGCCTCTAAATAAAGCAAAGTTTCTGGATGGTCATCACTAGAAACATCCCAAAAAGTAAGTCCTTTGGGTTGCAGGTATTGGGAATCCAGCGATTCCCAAACTTTGGCAGACCAAATAAATGGAGGGCATGGGCAATAGTAATTTGGACCGGCCCTCGAAAATAATGCTTTAACCCGATCACCCTCTTGGCGAAGATTAGATTCAACCTGATCTTGCCCACGATTGATGGAGAGCTGATAAAACTCTTTATTCTGATAGATAACGGTATAGGGATTTCCATCTGAACTCAGAAAATCAGACTTTCTGAAATCTTGAATGAAGACGCAGTCAGAATCAAAACAGACATAATTCTCGGCAAGCCTTAGACGCCAAAACTCGGACTTAATAGCCTGCTGACTTAGACCACCAGATCTTGTTTTTTCAATACCAACTGGAACACGAGGATTTGCAGCGATGATAGATTCATCAGACACCCACTCAAAACCATCTAGACCATCCAAGACTAAAATTAAATCTTGATGCTGATCTGCTGGAGTGGAAATATAAAAAGGGATTTGATCAACGTTATATTGATTAATCGAAATTAGCAAACGTCTTAGCCGAAGAAAATCTCGACGATAGGATTTGCAATAGAGAACTAGATCTTTCAAGCGCTTCTTTCACTAAGTTTATCGACTTCTGAAAGTATTCTATATGCAGCTTGTCCAACACCCACTGGTAACCACTGAGGCTCGATCAATTGTTGACTTTTCCAATCTAACCAAATCCGTTCCAAGGCAAGTTCAACAGCCTCAGGATCGTTCTGTGGGCTTAAATAAGCAGACCTGTTGAGTAGCATTTGATCTAGCTGTGGATTGCGATGGGTAATTCCCCAAATCGGACGACCAGTCCACAGATAATCATATAGTTTTGAAGGGATATATTCAGCGCACCACTCATCGTTGCCATGCAAAAGAACCAAGACGTCCGCAGATTGCATCTTTTCTACTACACGCTCTCTGCCAGATTTACCGCTTACTGGATCCTTCTCCAATCGACCATGTGCCAATAATGCGCCTTCCAATTGGAAATTTTTAACCACTTCTATCGTTAATGGGTCTAAAGGTGCTCCATAAGCATGAACCTGAATATGCTTCTTAGCCTCAGGAAATTTCTCGAACAATGGGACAAGTGCTTTTAGGATAGTTGAAAGAGATCGATCATTTGCTAATGACCCAAAGTGGCATAAATTGAGATGATCTGAATACTGATGCATCTTAGACTCACTTAATCCTCCTGGCGGCTCTGCACCTGGGAGCAGCATAAAACCATGGGCATTCTTTGGGGTGTTGAGATTAGTATTGCGAATCTTTGCGTAATGCAAAGCTCCATCTGTAAACCACCAAGCTAAATCTGCATATTTGCAAATTTGCTTTTCAAGATATTGACGAAATTGCGCATCACGATTTTTGGGCTTATCCAAACCTGGATCATTAGGATCCTTGCGAATAACCAAAGGATCATGAATCTCCACTATCCAAGGCAATCCAGTTTTTTTCTTAAGCCATAAACCCGCTAAGTGTGCAGACCAAGCGCCACCAGTGGAGTAAATCAAATCCACCTTACCATCACGGATCAACTTCAAGCCATGGACATAAGCTGGCATGGCCCAAGACCACTGACTAGAGTAACCCAGAAAGCATTTCTCCAGAGCGATGAACGGGGCAAGCAACAAGGAGACTAAGCCGGTGGAAACCTTATAAAAAAGTCCACGACCATATTGATTGGCAATCCAATGACGAAAGTCGAAACGAAAAGCTGCCGGACCCCAAGCTAAAAATTGCTGGTGTGGAAAGCGAGCATCTTTAATGCCCGTAATTGCACTAAAGACATGCGGTTTGATGCCGGCGTCTAATAGATAGGGAATCTTATCAGTGATGGTGAGGCTAGATGCCCGACCATCCATATTGAAACCATGCGACAGGATTAGCCAGTTCTTTTTTTGCATTAGTGCAATTGTTCGAAATAAAGACTAATTACCAGCAACGATTGACATCACCGCCATACGTACCGCAATACCAAAGGTAACCTGATTGAGAATGACTGACTGAGGTCCATCTGCTACAGCGGAATCAATTTCTACGCCACGGTTCATAGGGCCTGGGTGCATCACAATAGCATCAGGTTTTGCTAAAGCTAAGCGTGTTGAGGTTAAACCATACTGCTTGAAGAAAGCATCTCCTTCTGGGACTTGACCTGCCTCCATGCGCTCTTTCTGAATGCGCAATGTCATGACGACATCAACGCCTTTTAAACCCTCTTCCATGCTGTGGAAAACCTTTACTCCCAGCATATCTAAATCGCTTGGCAAAAGACTCTCAGGGCCAATGGCACGAATGTCTGTGCAACCTAATATTCTCAAAGCGCAGATATTGGATTTGGCAACACGGCTGTGCACAATATCTCCAACGATAGCTACTTTGAGACCACTAAAGTCTTTCTTGAAGTGACGCATCGTATACATATCTAGCAAGCCTTGAGTCGGATGCTGATGACTACCATCACCGGCATTCACTACATGCACGTGCGCAGGCACGTGTTGTGCAATTTCAATGGGCGCTCTCGAAACACCATGGCGCACTACAAAAATATCTGCCTGCATAGCTACTAAGTTATCAATCGTATCTAAAAGACTTTCGCCTTTGGCAGTTGAAGATGTGGAGATATCTAAATTAATAACATCCGCCGATAAACGTTTAGCAGCAATCTCAAAGGTAGTTCGAGTGCGGGTGGAGTTTTCAAAGAATAAATTGAAGACGCTCTTGCCACGAAGGAGTGGTACTTTTTTCACTTCTCTCGCAGGGTCCGTCACACTGACAAACTGTTGGGCGGTGTCGAGGATGTGGAGGATTTGCTCTTTTGGTAAACCCTCTAAAGTTAGCAAGTGAGTTAACTCACCGGCAGCATTAAATTGATTAACTGGGGCGCTTACCAAGCCGTTCACTCCACTCATGCTGCGCGCTCCTCTAATTGGAAGCTGAACTTGCCAGCATTATCTTTTTCTAAAACTAGAATTTGATTCTCTGGCACGCTCACTTGCTCCCCCACAAAATCCGCTGAGATCGGTAACTCACGGTTCTCACGATCTGCTAAAACCATCAACTCCACTTGCGCAGGTCTACCAAAATCAAATAACTCATTGAGCGCCGCACGAACTGTACGGCCAGTGAGCAAAACATCATCAATCAAAATCACGTTTGCGCCATTCACCTCAAAAGGAAGATGGGTAGACATTGTGCTGGCGGTACGAAGCGCTGTCATACCTTTCTCAGCATAGTCATCCCGATGAAACGCCACATTAATTACGCCAAAGTGGGGAAGATTTAAATCCGTAGCCAAACGCTCTGCAATCCAAGCCCCGCCCATTGCAAGACCAGCTAACTCAAATGAATCATCAGCCTTTTTGCGCTGACTCAAAGTCTCTAGTAATTTCAGATAGGACTGCTCTGCATTCATCTCAACTGATCCAATTCTTTTCAAGAAAATACTGCTCCAAAATTAAGGCCGCAGACTGCGCATCCAAATTGTCTCGCATGTCTGGATCTCCCTCTAAAACAGCCGAGGTATAGCGCTCATCAACCCACTCCACCGGCAAATGAAAGCGTCCATGCAACTGATTGCCAAAGCGGCGGGCCTTGGCGCTCATTTCATGCTCGGCCCCGTCGGGATGGCAAGGTAATCCGACTACTAGGCGATTGGGCTGCCATTCCTTCAAAAGCCCCTCAATGACTCTGAATGCAGCTTCACTAGATGACTCTGCGATCGTTTTAATTGGCTGGCCTAGGCAAGTGAGGGTATTTCCGACGGCTACACCAATACGCCGTGTCCCAAAGTCAAAGGCCATGACTGTCAACTCTACGCCCTTCTGAATGCCCTCAGGCATGCCCTGCCTCGCCAGATAGATGGGATGGATCAAACCCCAAAAGACCCATCGTCCGCTCATAGCGCTGACTAGAGGGAGTATTAAAAATAATCTCAATCATTTGATTCTGGGATAAGGGAACATTGATCCAACCATTAAGGGTAATTTCCTCTTCGAGCTGACCTGCACTCCAACCCGCATAACCTAAAGTCATTAAGAACTTACTGGGTCCAGAACCTATTGCCACTGCCTCAAGCACATCCTTAGATGTCGTCATGGTCAAACCACCTGGAACGGCCAAGGAAGAGCTGTAAGCCACCTCTGTAGTGGGTTCGTGCAAGACAAAACCACGCTCAATTTGCACCGGACCACCAAAATAGACCGGTTGTTCAGATACTGGCTCAGCCTCCAACTTGACCTCAATTTTTTCAAATAAGGCACCCATATCGAGTTCGGTCGGGCGATTGATTACCAAGCCCATCGCACCCCGTTCGGTATGCTCAAAAAGGTAGATCACTGAACCTGCAAAATTGGGATCGACCATCCCAGGCATAGCAATCAGGAATTGGTTTGCTAGATGATCAGCAGAATAAGCAATTGAAGATCCAGAAGCAGAAGCTTGGGAAGTCTGGGTGGGTGTTGCAGCTTGACCCACGGGGGCTTTTTTAGCCGTGTTCATGTGAATCTATTTTACCGAATTCTCTGCCCTAGCTAGATCTTTCCGGTAATCCAGTAGGCTAGAAGACCTACCATCTCATGCAGGAGGTTATTCCACTGCTTGGCACCCCCCATCAGATCAAAAGAGCCCCAATGCAATCGATTCCCCGTTTGGTAATCCACTGGAACGGGAATGACCGCAATCCCTTGTTTTTGAAAAATCTTTACTGATCGGTACATGTGTGACGCCGAAGTAATTAGCAGCCAAGGTTTTGGGGGTGCATCAGCCTCTTTGGCGCTTTTAGCCCCCAATTTCAAGATCATGGGCTTCATCAATACGACATTTTCGTAAGTATTGCGGGATTTATTTTCATAATGGGCATTTTTGTCTGGCAAACTCTGCTCAGCAACCAATTGCTTAAAGGCATCCGCCTCAGACAACCCAACGGGCGATAGGCGACCAGAGAAGCCACTAAAGATGAAGGGTAGATCGGGGTACTTCCGAATCAATTCAAAGGCTTTGGTAACCCGCTCAGCAGCAGATCCAATAGAGATCTCACCTCGATCCAGGGCAATTTCACCACCCTCAATCGCACCGCCCAAAATAATGATCCCACCAAAGTCCGCCTCTGACATCTGCGCAGCTTGAATCTTGGGTATGGCATCTTCAAGAGATCTTAAAAAGACCCCGGAAGTAGGCAACCATCCAACCAGCAGCAAGTCTGCCAAAGCTAAAAGCAAGAATCGTTTGCATAGATGCGGTTTTCTAAGACTCAACAATAACAAACTGAGAACTACAAAAACAATTACCCAGTTCAGAGGCTCTATACAAAACTGCACAATCTTAGAGAAAACAAAAAATAAGGTGTCCATAAATTAGTAATCCATTAATAAACAGGATATTACTCGCACGCCAAGCGAGTTGATCTAATTAGCCCTAATATATGGGCTATGAACAAAGCTCTCGTTTGGCTCCGTCGTGATTTACGCCTATATGACAATGCCGCGCTTCATCACGCTCTAAAAAATAATGATCAAGTTTGGCTAGCGTTTATCTTCGATACCGATATTCTGGATCCACTGAAAGTCAAGGATCTAGATACAAGCGGCCTCAAACATGATCGCCGTGTAGACTTTATATGGCAAGGCCTAAAGCAAATCGACGCACAATTACGTAAGCAAGGTAGCGGACTGATTGTTCAGTTTGGCAAGCCCACAACGTGTATTCCGAAGATTGCTGAGACTTTGGGTGTCAATAGCGTTTACACCAATCATGACTATGAACCATCGGCAATTGCCCGCGATGAATCTGTAGCAAGATCACTAGAGAAACTTGGTATTGAATTGGAGACCTTCAAAGATCAAGTGATCTTTGAAAAGAAAGAAATTCTCACCAATTCCAATACGGTGTTCTCCATCTTTACGCCCTATAAAAATAATTGGCTCAAGACGCTACAAGAAAAAGATATTGCTGCTTATGATTGCGATCCCAAAAAGGGTCAGTTAGCTGCCATCCCCAAATCATTAGAAACGCCCTTCCTATCCCTAGAATCCATGGGCTTTAGCCCGACTGGGATTGAAGCCTATCTTCCACCAGGATCTGAGGGTGCTCAGAGCTTCTTGGAAGACTTCCTTCGCCGCATCGATCAGTACCAAATCGGCCGAGACTTCCCTGCCATTAAAGGTGTGAGCTATCTCTCCACACACCTACGCTTTGGCATGCTCTCTATTCGAGGCTTGGTACGGGAGGCTCATCGCCGCATGCTTGCTGGCAGTATGGGTGCAACAATCTGGTTAAGCGAACTGATCTGGCGTGATTTTTATTTCATGATTTTGGCTAATCACCCACGCCTTGCTGAGGGTGCAGCCTTCAAACCAGACTACGACAATATCGAATGGGAAAGTGGTGCTACTGCTAAGAAGTTATTTAAAGCTTGGTGTGATGGCAAAACAGGTTATCCATTAGTAGATGCCGCTATGTGCCAACTCAACCAAAGTGGCTATATGCATAACCGCCTACGTATGGTGGTTGCCAGCTTTCTTACTAAGGATTTGGGAATTGATTGGCGCTGGGGTGAAATGTATTTTGCAAAACACCTCAATGACTTTGAACTGTCCTCCAATAATGGTGGATGGCAATGGGCATCTTCTTCGGGATGCGATGCCCAGCCCTACTTCCGCATCTTTAACCCCATTACCCAATCCCAGAAGTTTGATCCCGAGGGAAAATTTATCCGCCGCTACTTGCCTCAACTAGACAAGCTTTCCAAGAAATCCATTCATGCGCCTTGGGAGGCTGGACATATTGAGTTAGAAGCGGCTGGCATTCTTTTAGGACGAGACTATCCCCTGCCGGTTGTTAATCATGATGAAGCACGCAAAAAGACCTTAGTGCGTTATAGCGTCGTCAAAAAGGTCAGTCCAGAAACTTCACCTGATTAACTTGTTGAAGGCTCTAACACTTTCCGATTTAAGATAGAGTATGAGCAAGATCTATGCCATAGGAGATATTCAAGGGTGCGCGCCATCTCTGAAGATGCTCGTCAAAAAACTCCCCACTAAGTCAAAGATGATTTTTTTGGGCGACCTTGTCAATCGTGGTCCAGACTCTTTAGGTACCTTGCGATACCTCAAGCAATTACAAGAAGAAAAACGTATTGAATGCATTCTCGGAAATCACGACCTGCATTTACTTGCAGTAGATGCCGGCATCCGAAAAACTAAAGGGCTGGATACCGTACAACCCATTCTAGATGCGCCTGATAGAGCCGAATTAATAAATTGGCTGCGCCATAGGCCAATGGCTCTGAGCAATGGAAAAGTGCTCACTGTTCATGCGGGAGTTCTACCCCAATGGGATCTTCAGCAAACAATTGAATGTGCGCAAGAAGTAGAAAAAGCACTTCGCAAAAAATCCTATAAAGATTTTTTAGCGAATATGTATGGCAATACCCCGAACAAGTGGAGCAATGCGCTTAAGGGCTATGAGCGTTTACGTGTCATTACCAATGCACTAACCCGTATTCGTTTTTGTACTCCAACAGGCATGATGGAGTTTGAAAGTAAAGAAGGTTTTGAAGATGGTCCCAAAGGCTATGTCCCTTGGTTCAAAACTCCCAAACGAAAAACGCAAGATTCCCTCATTTACTTTGGGCACTGGTCCACCCTTGGGTTACTTCGAGAAGAGAATGTGATTGGGTTAGATACCGGCTGTGTTTGGGGAGGCAAGCTCACGGCGATGGAAATTCCGATATCCGGGAAAAACAATACACAGCTTGAGATCATTCAGGTGGCCGGCTACGATCACCCCCTTCGGATGTAAGTCAGGTATCTAGCGTAAGGGGAGTTGTTTTTTTATTGCAGCACCCTGCAAGCTTGATCCAGATTCAGACAAGTGATTGGAATCGGTATACATTACACGATCTTCAATAACAGCCTTACAAATCCCATCCTTACACAAAACATCAGAGGGATCAAAAGTGCTAATACTAGGATATTGACTCAATACCTCTTTGACAGTTTTTCTGTAGTTAGAGTAACGATCTAATTCTCTTGCTAAAGGGTAGTTACAGGAATCCACTGGATTTTTTCTTCCAAGTGGGAGCTCCCCCACACATAGTCGTGGCTCAAAATCTAATTCAGGCACGGAATACACATAAATTACCCGCTTCCCACTGCCCAGCAAAAGATCAAAAGTCTTTTTTGTTGAAGCCATAAGCTGCGACCGCTGATCATCCGAGGACAAGATGCGATTACGATGAATGATAAATACCGTTTTCACATCTGAATTATTTGCAATCCACGCGAGCTGAGCATTGATATTTTCAGTACAGCTAGAGTAGATGCCAAATGAGCCTCCTTCAAGAAATGGTATGCACCCGCCCTGCCCTAATAATTTAACGACATGATTATTTTCATAGGCCTTAGCAATGCCCCAGTAGGCACTAAAAGCATGGCTATCTCCCACAACCACAATATCAGCACCCTTCTCCCAATTGCTTTGTGCACAGACATGAGCCTCTGGATAAATGAATCCGGGATCACAATCGCCCTTAGGTAGCATCCCCTTATCTTCCCACTTGATAAAATCTCTCTTCTGCTCCGCAGGAATTTGAATGGTTTTTCTCAAGCGATATTCCAATCCACCCCGAGCAAAAGTATTCCACCCCTGAAAACCGATTGCACCCAACAATACGCAAAGAACAACAACCGTCTTGACGCCTTGATGGCGCACTCGTTTTTCAAGTAAGAAATAGGTTAGGAAAGCCAAGAAAACGCTGGTAAGCAATAAAGCAGCGCTTTCCAATAATGAAAGAGGTGCACCCTTCATTAATCTTGAAAAACTGAACACTGGCCAATGCCAGAGATATAAAGGGTAGCTAATCAACCCCAAATAAACGAGCACCTTATTCGAGAGAAGACTATTACCAAAACCACCGCGATGGATGCTGCTTAAGATAAAAGCAGTTCCCAGCACTGGAGTTAGTGCAGCCCATCCCGGGAATAAAGACTGAGGGGATAGAAAAAACATGGGAACACAAATTGCTACGGCACCAATAATAAAAATGCTTAACGAGTTTATATTCCACTTATTGATAGCATCTTTTTCAAGCGCTAAAATTCCACCCAATCCCAACTCCCAAAAGCGGCTAAAGGGCAAATAGAATGTGGCCGACTGATGATCTTTAATCAACAAAATATTAATTAGAAATGATGTGCCGACAAGTAAAAATAAAGCGCCGCGTAAATTCTGCTTAAACTTTAAGAGAAATAAAATGATGCATGGCCAAAAAATATAGAACTGCTCTTCTACCCCTAGAGACCAGAGATTTAGTAGGGGCTTCAGTTCATGGAGCTCATCAAAGTAGCCACTCTCTAGCCAGTATGCCCAGTTCGCAATAAATCCCGCACCAGCACCAATATGCTTACCGAGCTGCTTAAATTCATCGGCCAGCATTACAAACCAACCTAATGCGTAAGCTACGATTAAAACAACGATTAAGGCGGGGAAAATTCGACGAATACGTCGTGCATAAAAATCTTTAAATGAAAATCTTCCATTGCTAGCTTGCGTAAAAATAATATTGGTAATGAGATATCCAGAAATTACAAAAAAGATATCAACACCGATATATCCTCCAGGAACAAACTGTGGAAATGCATGAAAGAGGATGACAGATAAAACCGCAATTGCTCTTAAGCCATCAATGGCCGGTATGTATTTTATAGAGCTCACAAGACTGAGGTTGGTAGGGCTCAGAGCTTTTGAAAAGAAGCTTTAGCTGCAGCAATAATCTCATCAAGAATGCCATTGTCATGAGTAATAGAAGTAAATCCAGCTTCATACGCAGATGGCGCTAAATACACGCCTTGATCCAGCATCAAGTGAAAGAATTTCTTAAACGCCTCGATATCGGTTTTAGTGACTGCCTCAAAAGAAGTTGGGACTTCATTGGCAAAGTAAAAGCCAAACATACCGCCCACGCTATCAACCGCAAAAGGGACGCCTGCTTCATCCGCAGCAAGTTTTAAACCAGACATGAGCTTTTCAGTTTGACCTGTAAGGCAATCATAAAAACCTTCTCTAGAAATAATCTCTAGGGTCTTTAAGCCTGCAGCTACAGCCACCGGATTACCTGATAAGGTACCCGCCTGATAAACGTTACCTAGCGGAGCTAATTTAGACATGATTTCTTTTTTACCGCCGAAAGCAGCCATCGGCATGCCACCGCCCATGACCTTACCAAGACATGTGAGATCGGGAGTAATACTCTGTAGAGATTGGGCGCCACCTAAAGCAACTCGAAAGCCCGTCATGACCTCGTCATAAATTAATACACTGCCATACTGGCTCGTCAACTGACGCAATGTCGATAGAAATTCTGTTGATGGCTTTATGAGATTCATATTGCCAGCAAACGGCTCAATAATCACCGCAGCCACCTGATCGCCCTGCTTATTAAATACTTCTTTTAGTGCTGCCACATCGTTATATGGCAATACCAAAGTATGTTTCACTAGATCATGTGGCACACCGCCAGAAGAAGGTGCATTTTGAGTTGAATCTGCAAAGGTCAAGAGGCCAGAGCCTGCTTTCACGAGCAAGCTATCAGCATGACCGTGATAGCAACCCTCAAACTTAATGATGAGATCGCGACCCGTATAGCCACGTGCAAGACGCAGCGCACTCATAGTGGCTTCGGTTCCACTCGATACCATCCGTACTTGCTCAATACTAGGAACCAACTGGCAGATACGTTCCGCTAATTCAATTTCACCTTCGGTAGGGGCGCCGTAGCTAAAGCTGGTTTCCGCAGCTCGCTTGACTGCTTCAACCACTTCTGGATTTGCATGACCCGCAATCATGGGGCCCCAAGACATAATCAAATCAATGTAGCGTGTACCCTCAGCATCCCAGAAATAAGGGCCTTTAGCTTTAGAAACAAAACGCGGTGTACCGCCTACCTGACGAAAGGCACGTACTGGAGAATTCACACCCCCAGGAATTGTTTTTTGTGCGCGCTCAAATAAGATGTCATTTTTTCCCAAGATACTTTTCCCGATTTAGCTAATGAATTTAAATATTGTCTAATGAAATTGAACTATTAGATCGCCATCATTTCAAAGTCTTCTTTGCGTGCACCACACTCAGGACAGGTCCAGTTCATGGGTACATCTTTCCAAAGCGTACCTGGCGCAATACCCTCTTCAGGTAAACCAGCAGCTTCATCGTAGACCCAGCCGCAAATTAAGCACATATATGTTTTAAATTCCATTACCGTCTTCCTTATTGATCTTTTTATTTTAAATCGGATGCAGCATCACGTTTTTGATGCATCTCGAACTTAAACAATCTACATTCTAGGGGGCCATTAAATAAAGGGGTGCGCTTAGATTCCTTGATACGCAACTGTCCTGGTAACGCCATATCCGCCGTTAATACAAAGACATTCCAGCCGCCAAAAGCATCCTTGAGATGCTGGCCAAACTGCCTTAAGAACTCGACAAACTTAGGATCCTGCTCTTCTAGAGCTTGTAACTTTTTGAGAGACTCGCGGCTAGAGCGTTTAGCACTCTGACGGCCTGTTTCCAAATTAAAGGCATAGCGATCTTCTGGCTCTTCAGCTTGTTCATAAGAGTCGCGCTCCGTATCGCCACCCATAGCGCGATCTTGACCTCGTCCACCCTGGATCACTAAGCGTTCACCATAAGGCGGGTTCAATAGCATCACACCATCTTGAGCATGTACTGGTGGCCTACTTGCTAAAGCATCAATTTGACGTGTTACTGGCAACCCCGGCAACTGAGCACGCTGCCAGTTACCTTTAAACATGGCTACCAAGCGCTCATTAATATCGCCACCACTAATGCGTAAAGATTCTGAATCTGGGAACTGTTTGCGCTTATCCATCATCTCGATCTGAGCAGCCTCTTTCAGAGATCCCCAACGCTTTTGTTCAGCAGCCTCATTAAATGGCTTGAGTCGCTGAAACCCAAACCCATGAGCGGAAGTTACTAATGGGCGATAAGCCAATCGACTAGGCTTAGCATCATCACCATACATCCCCGCCCGAATAGCTCCCGGCGGAATAGCCAAAGCCATTTGAGCGGCCTCAATCAAAAAGGTGCCACTACCGCACATCGGATCAAATAAAGTTTGCGATGGTTTCCAGCCAGTAATCGACAAGATACCTGCTGCGAGATTTTCTTTTAAAGGTGCGTCACCTTTTTCATCACGCCAGCCACGTTTAAACAAGGCCTCACCAGAAGTATCCAAATAGATAGTGACATGCGTTGCAGTCAGATGGGCTTGTACCCGCACATCCGGAAATGCGGTATCAATACTTGGACGATCGCCAGTGACATCACGCAAACGATCAACAATTGCATCCTTAATCTTCAAGGTTGCAAAGTTCAGACTCTTGAGTGGAGAACGATGGGCAGTCACATCAACGCGCAGAGTTTGCTTAGAGGAAAACCATTCTTCCCAAGCTAAACCACTAGCCAACTTATATAAATCTTCTTCTTGGCGGTATGGCGATTCCGCCATCTGTAGCAATACTCGACTCGCAATCCGAGAATGCAGGTTCAAAGCCATCGCAGCCGATATTGGAGCGGCCAAACCTACTCCTCCTGTAGGGCTTGTAGGTGTTGGGTCAATCACCCAAGCCCCCAAGGCTTTGCATTCTGGGCGCTGCGCAATACTTGCTAGCTCTTGTGCAAGAGGCACTTCCAGTCCGCCTGGACAAACAACAAAAAATCTCATGAGGCTAGCAATCTAAAAAAGGGAATAAAAAAATCAAGGCTTAATTACTACTAACGCCGTCACAATCAATAGCAGGAGGACTGGCGCCTCGTTAAACCAACGATACCAAACTCCGGAATGGGTATTAACACCATTACGGAACTTTTTGAGCAAGCCCCAACACGCATGGTGATAGCCAATCACTAAAAGTACAAAGAACATCTTGGCACTCATCCATACCTCACCAGCACCTATTTTGAAGTGCAACCACAAAGCAAGGCCAAGCAATACGGCAGGTACCGCCAATATTGTCATAAATCGAAATAAGCGATTAGCCATACCAAGAAGGCGAGCATAGACCTCGGGATTTTTTTCATCAGCCAAGTTCACAAAGATACGTGGGAGATAAAACAAACCAGCAAACCAAGAAGCAATCAAGACAATATGAAAAGTCTTGGTCCATAAATATGCATTACCCATGATGAATCATTTCCGTTCTGTTATGAGGCTAGATTAAGTACGAATTTAAGTACGAATTTCGCCATGACCCATGACGATGTATTTGAGAGAAGTGAGGCCATCTAGCCCTACAGGTCCACGGGCATGCAGCTTATCATTCGAGATGCCAATCTCAGCACCCAGGCCATACTCAAAGCCATCGGCAAAACGGGTGCTAGCATTGACCATCACACTGGCACTATCGACTTCACGCAAGAAACGATTGGCTTGCGCTTGATTATTGGTAATGATGGCATCGGTATGTTTACTACCATATTGCTCAATATGGCTCATTGCCTCATCTATATCCGCAACAGTCTTAATCGACAAAATTGGTGCCAAATATTCTGTTTGCCAATCTTCTTCAGTGGCATTGACTAAGTCTTTAAAACCCGCCGCCTCAAGAGTGCTTCTGGTTTGACCATCAACGCGCAACTCCACACCCTTATCTTGGTAGATCTTACAAAGAGCTGGCAACACTTGAGGTGCAATGGTTTTATTGACTAAGAGTGTTTCCATTGCATTGCAAGGCGCATAGCGCTGAGTCTTCGCGTTATCGCAAATCTTGATTGCCATTGCGATATCCGCCTCTGCATCAATATAGGTATGGCAGATTCCGTCCAAATGCTTGATCATTGGCACGCGCGCTTCTGCCATCAAACGGGCAATCAAACTCTTACCACCACGTGGAACGATCACATCAATATATTCAGTCATGGTGATCATTTCGCCAACAGCAACACGATCTGTAGTTGTCACAACTTGGACAGCATCCATTGGCAAGTGAGCAGCATCTAAACCCTCTTGAATGAACTGTGCCAGCAATGTGTTTGAATCAATCGCCTCTGAACCTCCGCGCAAAATCACAGCATTCCCAGATTTGAGGCACAGTGCAGCAGCATCAATCGTCACATTCGGACGAGACTCATAAATGATGCCAATCACGCCCAAAGGCACTCGCATCTGCCCAAGCTCAATACCGGATGCTTGCTTTTGTAAAGCACTGATCTTGCCGATTGGATCAGCTAGAGAAACGATTTGCTCCAAACCTAAGGCCATAGATTCAATGGTCTTTGGCGTCATGGTGAGGCGATCAATAAACGCCGCATCTTGACCATTGGTTTTTGCTCGAGCAACATCGAGCGCATTCACTCGGACAATTTCCTCAGAGCGCTCACGAACCAACTTTGCGATATGCAATAGGGCCTGATTTTTCTGTTCGCTTGATGCTCGCGCCATTGCGCGTGATGCCTGGCGAGCACGTCGGCCAATATCTTGCATTATGTGCTGGATAGTATTTGTTGAGTCACTCATATCTTTGTTGTGTCTAAATTAATTTTGTTATGCCTCAGTTTTAATCTTCACCCTAGATTCATCTAGCGTAATAAATTACCCACCAAACGCAAGCCATCCCAGGGATCTGCTGGTAATTCCGCCGCATGCAATCCCTTAGCTTGACGATCTAAACCTGCAGCCACCTGCATTGCCCTGCGCAACCTCAAAGGCTGCACTCGCTTTAAAGCCATAGGATATAAATGCTCTTTATTGCCCCAGATGCGGTTAGCGCGCATTAAGCTCTGCACAGACTCCCCAGCATCGCTTGCTGCTTTCAGTTTCGATAGTATCCGAAGCTCTTCAGTTACGCTCCACAAAATCAAGACCAAAGGCTCGCCCTCACCTTTAAGCCCATCTAGCATGCGATTGAGGCGAGGCAGATCACCAGCTAGCATTGCTTCAGTCAATTCAAAGACGTTATAGCGGGCGACTTTCAAAATGGCTGACCGAATTTGTTCCTCAGTAAGAACACCAGCGGGATGCAACAAGCCCAGCTTTTGAATCTCTTGATGGGCGGCAATGAGGTTTCCCTCCACCTGCTCTGCAATAAAGGCTAAGGCGCGTTGGCCGTCTGGACCCGACTGCACCTCTTGACCCTGCTTCTTTAGGCGACCCCCAATCCACTGCGGCAATTGCGTACGATCCAAAGAATCCAATTGAATCGCCATACCCGCTTCATCCAATGCACTAAACCAAGCAGAGGTTTTGGTCTTGCCATCCAATTTGGGTAGGATGATGCAAAAAATAGTGTCTGGTCCGTCAGTTCCTACTGACTGAGACTCGATTTGGGCAGAGAATTGCTTGAGTGCGTCTGCACCATCACGACCCGGCTTTCCTGTCGGTATGCGCAACTCAACCCAACGCTTATCGCCAAATAAAGACATGGTCTGACCAGCACTTAACAAAGCACTCCAATCAAACCCACGCTCTTGCAATAAGACTTCACGATCGGTGTAACCCATTTTTCTGGCAATGGCACGCAATTGGTCCATCGCCTCCATCATCAAAAGAGGCTCATCCCCGCTAAATATATAGAGGGGCTTTAGTGAAGCCGCACAATTGAGCGACTTTAAATGAACCTGTAGGGCATCGCTCTTAACCATGCGATTTAATCGTCATTCTTTAAAATCTTCGAGCCTGTGGTGCTCGAGCAGATGCAGAAACACGACGCAGAATCTGTACCGCAAGATCTCTGCGCATCAAAGATAAAAATTGCTGTATTTGGACATCGGTTGCCAAAACGGTAGACACCGAGTAGTCCATATCTCGCGTCATGTAGATTTCAGCTTCAGGCACCACATCCGCCCCAGTATTGTCATACGCTCTAAATCCAACGCGAATATTCAAGCGATAGGCAGAGACTTGACCATTGGAGTTATAGGCCAAGATCTCACGACCATTCAGATCGCTAGTAATTTCCAGAATGAGATCCGCATCCTTAGGATTGATCGCTACCTTAGCATCTGTACCAGTCAGAATTGCGGTTTGCAAATCGGCGCGCAAAGGTGGTGAAGGGTTGCCGGTAATTGCGATAACTTTAAATGGTAAATCGACCATGCCACGTAAACGATAGCCACAGGCTATCAAACCACTGACTGGAGCCAAGGCCAAAAATCCAAGCATGGTACGTCGAAGTTGATTTACTCGCATGTATTTAGTTTCCATTAAAAGTAATTTGCAACGATCTAAGCAACAATATTGATTAAGCGACCTGGCACCACAATCACCTTTTTAGGGGCTGCGCCGTTTAATGCTTTCATAGCAGGCTCGCTTTGTAATGCCAAGGCCTCAATCTGCTCTTTAGTGGCATCCGCAGGCACTCGTATATCGCCACGCAACTTGCCATTAATTTGCAGCATGATGGTCAGCTCAGTTTGAATCAACGCAGCTTCATCTACTACAGGCCATGGCGCATCTAAAAGAGCGCCAAATGATTGATCGCACCCAATCTCATTCCAGAGAGCATGGGTCAAGTGAGGCACTACTGGGTAAAGCACCCGAATCAAGATGCTTAAACACTCACGCAATACAGCAGGTCGTACCGCAGTCTTATCACCCAGCTTCACAGGCTCTAAAACATTGAGCATCTTCATCGCCGCAGAAACTACCGTGTTGTACTGACGACGCTGATAGTCAAAATTAGCCTGCTTCAGAATGGCATGCACTTCACGACGCAATTCTTTTTCTGCATCATTTAAATCGCTTGGTAATACTGGATCGGCAGCACGGATTGCATCCGCCTGACTACTGGAATACATCCACATGCGGCGCAAGAAACGTGAGGCACCTTCTACACCAGCACTAGACCACTCAAGCTGCTGCTCAGGAGGAGCAGCAAACATCACAAAGAGGCGTGCAGTATCCGCGCCGTATTGATCAATCAAGGCTTGAGGATCAACACCATTGTTTTTACTCTTAGACATCTTCTCAACACCACCAATAATGACTGGTGTGCCAGAAGTATCGCCTTTCAGTTTGGCACTTTGAGGACGACCTTTATCATCGAGCTCGAGCTCTACATCCAAAGGGTTTAACCAAGTCTTTTTACCAGACGCTTCTTCAGAGTAATAAGTCTCATTGAGAACCATGCCTTGCGTCAGCAAGTTTTGGAAGGGCTCATCAAAAGTAATGAGATTCAGATCACGCATGACCTTAGTCCAAAAGCGCGCATAGAGTAAATGCAAAATCGCATGCTCAATACCGCCAATGTATTGATCCATTGGCATCCAGTACTCATTACGTTCATCAACCATGGTTTTCGCATCAGGACCGGTGTAACGCATGAAGTACCAAGACGAGTCAACGAAGGTATCCATCGTGTCAGTCTCACGACGCGCAGGCTTGCCACATTTTGGACACTTCACATTGAGGAAGTCGGCACGCTTATTGAGTGGGTTACCGCTACCATCTGGCACGCAATCTTCGGGCAACACCACCGGCAAATCCGCTTCAGGCACTGGAACTGCGCCACAACCAGGATTGTGCCCATCGCCACAATGAATAATCGGAATTGGTGTTCCCCAATAACGCTGACGAGAGATACCCCAATCGCGCAAACGGTAAGTAGTTTTGATTTCACCAATACCCATTTGCTCTAAATCTTGAGCTACTGCATCAACTGCCTCTTCATAGGATAGTCCATCGTACTTACCGCTATTAAGGCAAACGACATCATCCTTCTGGGCATACCAATCTTGCCAGTGGCTGGTGTTGAACATATCTGATGGAGTACGCAAAGCAATCACTTGCTTAATCGGTAAGTCATATTTGAGGGCAAATGCAAAGTCGCGCTCATCGTGTGCGGGCACACCCATAACAGCGCCATCGCCATATGACATCAAGACATAATTACCAACCCAAACTGGCACAGGCTCATTAGTCAGTGGATGCGTCACATACAAGCCGGTGAACATACCTTCTTTTTCTTGAGTAGCTAGATCAGCCTCAATCACACTACCTGTTTTGCATTTTTCGATAAATGTAGCTAGCTCAGGATTATTAGCGGACGCCAATGTTGCTAATGGATGCTCTGCTGCAACGGCACAGAATGTAACACCCATAATGGTGTCAGCACGGGTAGTAAATACATACAACTGGCCATCTTGCACAAAGTTACCATGCGCATCGGCAATCTCATGCTTGAATGCAAAACGCACGCCACGACTTTTGCCAATCCAATTCTGCTGCATGGTCTTGACGCGCTCAGGCCAACCTAAATCATCTAAACCAGAAAGTAATTGCTCTGCATAGGCGGTGATATTGAAGTAATAGCCTGGGATTTCACGCTTTTCTACTAAAGCGCCTGAGCGCCATCCACGCCCATCAATCACCTGCTCATTTGCCAATACGGTTTGATCGATTGGATCCCAATTCACGACTTGAGTCTTGCGATAAGCAATACCCTTTTCAAGCATCTTTAAAAAGAGCCATTGAT
This sequence comes from Polynucleobacter sp. JS-Mosq-20-D10, assembly GCF_018687755.1. NCBI lineage: Bacteria > Pseudomonadati > Pseudomonadota > Betaproteobacteria > Burkholderiales > Burkholderiaceae > Polynucleobacter > Polynucleobacter sp. JS-Mosq-20-D10. The sequence goes on along the minus strand of NZ_CP061305.1, from coordinate 227,322 downwards.
TCCAGCGATAGTAATCGGGGCTACAAGTAGCAACCTCACGTGACCAGTCAATTGCCAGACCCATCGCCGCCATTTGCTTTTTCATATAAGCGATGTTGTCGTAGGTCCATTTAGCTGGTGGTACTTTATTCTGAATCGCTGCATTTTCAGCCGGCATACCAAAGGCATCCCAGCCCATCGGCATCAGTACGTTATAGCCCTGCATGCGCAACTGTCTCGCCATCACATCATTGATGGTGTAGTTACGAACATGCCCCATATGCAACTTACCGGATGGGTAAGGCAACATAGAGCAGGCGTAGTATTTTGGTCTTGGCTTGCCGGAGGCATCTACTGCGTTCTCGACTACCCTATAGGCTTGCACACTATCCCAATCAGCGCGTGCTGCAGCTTCAATACTGCGGTGATCGTAATCCTTACTCATTCAATCCAACTCTTTTCTTCTATTCTGATTTACTGAACATTCATTTACGCAGGCCAAGAACATCTTGCATGTCATAAAGACCGGAACCCTGACCTTGCAAGAAGCGTGCAGCGCGCAAAGAACCTTGTGCATAAGACTGACGACTAGAAGACTTATGACTAATCTCAATCCGCTCGCCCTCGCCCGCAAATAAAACAGTGTGATCACCCACAATGTCTCCACCACGAATAGTGGCAAAACCAATAGAGCCTGCTTTGCGCTCACCGGTATGACCTTCGCGTGTATATACCGCGACATCGTCTAATTTCTCACCAAGCGCATCCGCAATCACCTCGCCCATTCTGAGGGCGGTACCAGATGGAGCATCCACTTTATGACGGTGATGGGCTTCAACGATTTCAATGTCGTAACCTTCATTCAACATTTTGGCGGCAATCTCTAACAACTTGAATGTCGCGTTAACGCCCACACTCATATTCGGAGCAAAAACGAGAGCGAGATTAGCGGAAGCTTTCTTCAGGCTGTCAATTTGTTCTGAGCTCAGACCGGTAGTGCCAATAATCATTTTGCTACCCGTCTTTTGCGCCACGGCTAAGTGAGCCATCGTGCCTTCGGGACGAGTGAAGTCAATCAAAAATTCAGCACTACTCAAAGCCTTTGCAATATCCGATGTAATGGCTACGCCAGTTTTTTTACCTAAGAACGCACCAGCATCTTCACCCAGCAAAGGGCAAGACTCATGCTCCAGCGCACCAACAAGCTCGGCATCTGTGCAATTGAGCACAGCCTCGATCAACATTTTTCCCATACGGCCGGTTGCACCAGCAATTGCGATTTTCATCATTTGTATCTTCGTTTCTTATTCAAGGTTGTCGCAAAACTTCACTCGACATCAACACTACAGTTATCTTTACTTTGCTTCACTAGCCTGTGGAACGTTGAGGGGGCCAGGACCTAACTGTTGAGGTACCGGCTGCGCATCTGGCGATTTTTTTGAAAAGCTAAAAAAATCCCAAAATGAACTACTGGCAGAAGCTGCAGGCACTGTAGCCCCGGCGGGTAAATTATTAGTTGGGCTGGGAACCAGCAATTCTGGTTGCTGCAAAGGTGGAGTTACTGGTGGCTTGTTCGATCCAGTCATGACCTCCCAGAATGAGCGCTTGGTTTTTGCATAGCTATCAATCTCTGCAACCAACTCGACATCGGTTGGCAATGCATCACCTTGAAACTTGACCAGCTTATCGCCCTCGAAAAATACCGTAACGCGACGCTCTTTACTCATTTGTTGGCCAGCGCGCTTGAATTCAAAAACGTAGTCCCAGCGATTAGCATGGAAATAACTGGCCAGTAAAGGCGTTCCCAGAATTTGACGTACTTGCTCACGACTCTGACCAACTTGTAACTTAGCGTATTGCTCACTCGAAATAAAGTTGCCCTGCACCACATCAGGAACATAGGGTCTAAAGACTTTATTCATCCAGGCACGCTGGGTATCATCAACGGCGCTGGTGCAACCGGTAGCAATCATTGCCGCACTAACTGCAGCAATGACTAATCCCGTCCGAGCGAGGTCAAAAACCATCAAAATAGAGTTCAATAGACGGGTAAAAAGTTGAAGGCAATTATGCATGGCAGGCCGTATCATTAAGACATTGATTTTAGCTCCCAAACCCTGAATATGAACCAAAATCCGACTCCAGCAGATTTACGTGACATTGGCCTGAAGGCAACCGGTCCACGCATGAAAATCCTAGACTTTTTTCATCAAAATGGTGGCACGCACTTTAGCGCCGAAGACGTCTTTATGGCCTTAGCCAAGGAAGACAAAGAAATTGGCTTAGCCACGGTATATCGGGTGCTCACCCAGTTTGAGCAAGCAGGTCTCTTGCTCCGTAGTCATTTTGAGTCCAGCAAAGGGGATGGCAGGGCTATTTATGAACTGAATGAGGGTCAGCACCATGACCATTTGGTCTGCCTCGATTGTGGACATGTTGAAGAGTTTGTGGATGAAGCTATCGAGAAAAGGCAGCGCGATATTGCTAAAAACCTCGGTTTTAAGCTCCAGGAGCACTCTTTGGCGATGTACGGCCACTGCCAAAAGAAGAATTGCCGTAATAAGCCAAAGCCCTAATTTAGTAAGATAAGAGTAGATAATGAAAAAAGACCTCAATTAAGGTCTTTTTTACATGAAAAACAAGATTTTAAGAGATTTTAGCTTTAAAACCTGAACAATTACTTATTTTACAGCCATCAACGCTTCGGCAGCATTGAGCATTTGGACTGAATAACCCCACTCGTTGTCATACCAAGCCAATACTTTTACCAACTTACCATCTGCTGAGACGCGAGTCTGGGAAGCATCGTAAATACTGGGACGTGGGTCGTGATTGAAGTCGATGGATACCAAGGGCAAGGTATTGAAACCCAAAATACCCTTCAACTCACCTTCACTGGCTATTTTGAGGATGGAATTGACTTCATCTACGCTTGTAGCACGACTGGCAGCAAAGGTTAAATCCACAACAGAAACGTTAATCACGGGCACACGCATTGCAAAACCGTCAAAGCGCCCTGCTAAAGCTGGCAATACTAAGCCAACTGCTTTTGCAGCACCCGTCTTGGTTGGAATCATGCTGGTCACTGCAGAACGCGCACGGCGCATATCCTTGTGATACACATCAGTTAGAACCTGGTCATTAGTAAACGCATGAATCGTGGTCATCAAACCAGATTCGATACCAATCTTTTCTAACAATGGCTTAACCAAAGGCGCTAAGCAGTTAGTCGTACAGCTCGCATTAGAGACCACGACATCGCTTGACTTCAGAACCTGCTGATTAACACCGTAAACAATGGTGGCATCTACATCTTTTTCACCTGGAGCAGAGATCAATACCTTTTTTGCACCCTGAGAAATATGCACCATGGCTTTTTCTTTGGAAGTGAATTTGCCTGAGCACTCAAGCACTAAATCAACACCCAACTCACCCCAAGGAGTTTCCAAAGGATTGCGAGTAGAGAACATCTTGATGCGATCGCCATTGACCACCATGCAATCACCATCTACTTTTACTTCAGCAGGAAAACGGCCATGCGCAGAATCATATTGCGTCAGGTGCGCATTGATGTCGATATCACCCATCGCATTAATTGCAACGATTTTGATATCACGTCTAGGCTTGCCATTGACCTGGTCTTCATACAAAGCACGTAAGACCATACGACCAATACGACCATAACCGTTAATTGCGACACGAATTGTCATTCCATTTCCCTTGCTAATTTTGAATTCTTAAATAAATACTTTGTTTCTGATCTTTTCTATTTCTTTGCAATACATTGCTTCACTGTTTTAGCAATCTGATCGACCGTTAAACCAAAGTATTCATAGAGCACAGGTGCTGGTGCAGATTCTCCGAAGGTATCAACACCATGCACTGCTGCACAACCATACTTCCACCAGAAATCACTTACGCCCGCTTCAACAGCAATGCGTGGAATATCCGCCGGTAAAACTGTTGCTTTGTACGCAGCGTCTTGTTGATCAAATACTGTCGTTGATGGAATCGATACCACACGAATACCAAAACCCTCACCCTCTAAACGCTCTGCTGTTTGCAATGCCAAGGCGATTTCTGAACCAGTAGCAATGATCACTGCCTTGATCTTTGATTTCTTGGGATCACGTAAAACATATCCCCCGCGGGCAATATCTTTTACTTGCTGGCTATTGCGAGACACAAATGGGCAGTTTTGACGACTGAAGATCAAAGCGCTTGGGCCATGCTTACGTTCAATCGCAGCACCCCATGCAACCGCACTCTCAGTGGTATCACAAGGACGCCAAACCATTAAATTCGGAATCAGACGCAAGCTCGCCACATGCTCAACAGACTGATGGGTTGGACCATCTTCACCCAAGCCAATAGAGTCATGCGTAAAGACAAAGATACTGCGTAATTTCATTAATGCAGCCATGCGCAATGCATTACGACTGTAATCAGAGAAGGTTAAGAAGGTACCCCCGAATGGAATATATCCACCATGCAAAGCGATACCGTTCATGATGGCACTCATACCAAACTCACGCACACCGTAGTTGATGTGATTACCCCATTGGTCACCACGCACAGCTTTACATGAAGACCAGTTGGTTAAGTTCGAGCCTGTTAGGTCAGCAGAGCCACCCATGAACTCCGGCAAAGCTGGCGCCAATGCCTCGATCGCATTTTGGCTTGCCTTGCGAGTAGCAATCGTTTCTGCTTTGGTTTCACAAGTTTTTAAATAAGCATCTAAAGTCTTAGAGAAGTCTTGAGATAAATCACCTTGCATACGACGTTGCAATTCAGAAGCCAATTCTGGGTATTTATTTTTGTAGGCTTGGAATTCTTTATTCCACTCATGCTCAGCAGCTTGGCCACGCTTCTTGAAATCCCAAGCTTCGTAAATATCATTTGGAATTTCAAACGGCGCATATGGCCAGTTCAATGCAACACGGGTCGCAGCAATTTCAGTTGCACCCAACGGCGAACCATGCACCTTGTCACTACCCGCCATATTCGGAGAGCCCTGACCAATCGCAGTCTTGCAACAAATTAATGTCGGTTTATCACTCTTCTTCGCTTTAGCGATTGCGCTAGACACAGCCTCTGCATCATGACCATCCACAGCGTGTAGGACGTTCCAACCGTATGCCTCAAAACGCTTTGGCGTATCTTCGTTAAACCAAGAAACTACTTTACCATCAATCGAGATGCCGTTGTCATCCCATAGTGCGATGAGTTTATTTAACTTGAGTGTGCCAGCCAATGAACACACTTCATGACTGATGCCTTCCATTAAACAACCATCACCTAAAAATACATAGGTGTAGTGATCAACAATATCGTGACCTGGACGATTAAATTCTTCTGCTAATAATTTTTCTGCCAGCGCCATACCAACTGCGTTTGAAATACCCTGACCTAAAGGACCCGTAGTAGTTTCTACTCCGGGAGTAATTCCATACTCAGGATGTCCAGCAGTTTTACTGTGTAACTGACGGAAATTTTTTAACTCACTCATCGGTAAGTCATAGCCAGTGAGATGCAATAAGGAATACAACAACATCGAGCCGTGACCATTTGATAAAACAAAGCGATCGCGATTTATCCAATGCGGATCTGTTGGGTTGTGTTGTAAATGTTCATTCCACAGACCGACTGCAATATCAGCCATACCCATTGGCATTCCAGGATGCCCCGAATTGGCTTGTTGAACTGCATCCATGGATAAAGCACGAATGGCATTTGCCATACGAATTTGAAGGTTTGACATCGTAAATTGGGTCTCGAGAAAATTAATTAGCTATATTTCAGTAATGCCTCAATTTTATCTTCCCGGCCCATGGGAAAACCAAAAGCCAAATACCCTCACTCCTGAGCTCGCACATCACTTGCGCGTCCGCCGCATCCAAGTCGGTGAATTTTTCCCCATCTTTGATGGAAAAGGCCAAGTTGCCCAGGCCAAACTGCTCTCACTCAGCAACAAATCGGGGGAAGCCGAGTTGAGCGATATTCGCCAAGATACTCATCGTGAAAGCCCCTATGCCATTACCCTGGCGCAAGGTCTTGCTGGGGGCGACAAGATGGACTGGGTAGTTGAGAAGGCTATAGAGACCGGGGCTCAGGTCATTGCCCCATTACAGTGTGAGCGTTCAGTCATCAAATTAACGCGCTCTAGTGACGTTGAGCGTGCACAAAAGCGTCTTTTGCACTGGCAAGGCATTGTTCAAGCCGCCTGCGAACAATGTGATCGCACAGTTTTAGCCACCGTAGAACCGGTACAAATTTTTGTAAGTTATCTACAGAAGGCTCACAAAGCTAAACTTAAACTACTTTTAAGCCCAGATACCGATAAAAGCTTGTATTCAGTATTGATTGATAGCCCTCCACAAGACATTATTCTGATGATTGGGCCCGAAGGTGGTCATTCTCCAGAGGAAGAAGCCCAAGCTCAAGCAGCTGGCTATCAAATAGTTTCTCTAGGTGATCGAGTATTGCGAACTGAAACTGCTGGAATTGTGGCAATAACTGCTGTTCACAGCATTTGGGGTCCAGAAATGCAAAATCGCCTCAAATAGAGGCGATTTTTGCTGGTTTACTACCTTACTGCTTCGCTCGTTAAAAAGAGTGATCAGGCAAAAGAGTAGAACACGCGGTACGGTGTGCGGCGCTCAGACCAAAAGTCCACAGCATCACGGAATACATCTAGTAGGGTTTCGCGAGCCTCTTTGTCAAACTTCTGAGTACAAGGCAAACCTTCGAGCACCACCACAAAACCTGGCTGTGGGCCAGACTTATCAACAGTCGTTGTCAAAGCATCCAACAAGGGATCGAAATTCTTCGCTTGTTGCTTGGTAAATGTGTAAGCAATCGCAATCGCCTCCAGCACCTCACCTTTAGTCATTGCATTTGCACAATTAGCGTAAATGAAATGCTGGCCAAGCTCAGTAGCAGCCTCCTGAAGGTCGGGAGTGCGGAAAGCGCGAATAGATTGCACGATATTAGGGCGCACACTGCGCAACATTGCCGGCGGTCCGGCATCGCGAACGGCCAATGCGGCACGCCAAGAAGCTGTCACTTTTTTCCCCGAAACTTGATTTGCTGCATAGGTTTGTAAACGAGATAAACCGCCCTCAGCATAGATATTGGCAGCGGATGACACGGATTCGAGTCGATCGTTACTATCCCAACTTTCAGCCCGGCTGTGTTCTTCAAAGCCTACTGTAGTGCCGTTTTCAGAGCGATTATTCATGATGGATGCTAGATTACCCTTAACACGCCATCAAATCAAGCCCAATTACAGTGTATTTTATATAAACCATTGATTTATATAATAATTATTTATGTTAGTTAACGCAAACTAACATAAATAAAAGCCCATTTCACAGACTTAAGTAGCACCTCTAGCGTTGCTTGCTGCTTCAACTACCGCCAACGTAGTCACATTGACGATGCGACGCACTGTAGCTGCTGGCGTCAAAATATGAATTGGCTTAGCAACCCCCAACAGCAATGGTCCGATTGCAATGCCGTTACCAGCAGCGGTCTTCAATAAGTTGTAAGAAATGTTGGCAGCATCAATATTTGGCAGAACCAACAAATTAGCATCACCTTTTAATGGCGATGAAGTAACCGCACCGGCGCGAATAGTTTCATCCAAAGCGCTATCACCATGCATTTCGCCATCTACTTCAAGGCTAGGGTCTGCTTTTTGAATCAAAGCCAATACATCACGCATTTTGATTGCAGATGGGGCACTGCTAGAACCGAAATTGGAATGGGACAAGAGTGCCACCTTAGGTGTTATGCCTAATTTACGCATTTCGTTTGCGGCCATCATTGTGAGTTCAGCCAATTGTTCCGCTGTTGGATCGATATTCACATGGGTATCCACTAAGAAGACTTGGCGACCCGGCAAAATTAATCCAGACATAGCGCCATATACATTAGCACCCGGCTCTTGACCCACCACCTCATCGATGTACTTCAAATGGGTTGCTAAGTTGCCAACGGTTCCACAAATCATGCCATCAGCCATACCTTTGCTAATCATGATGGATCCGATCAAGCTATTGCGACGACGCATTTCTAGCTTAGCGAAAGATTCGGTAACACCTTTTCGCTCAGTCAAGGCCAAATAGGTTTGCCAGAAATCACGGAAGCGTGAATCATTCTCCGGGTTCACAATCTCAAAGTCTTCACCCGCTTTAATACGTAATCCGAACTTATCAATGCGGTGCTCAATTACCGCAGGGCGACCGATCAAAATTGGTGTTGCCAAATGCTCATCAATCATGATTTGTACTGCACGCAATACGCGCTCATCTTCACCTTCAGCAAACACAATACGTTTTTGAGCGGCAGGCACTCCTTTAGCAATGCTAAACAATGGCTTCATCAAAGTACCGGAGTGGTACACAAACTGTTGCAACTGATTGCGGTAAGCATCGAAGTCTTTAATTGGACGCAGAGCAACACCATCCTCCATCGCCGCTTTAGCAACAGCAGGTGCGATGACGGTAATCAAACGCGGATCAAACGGTTTTGGAATTAAGTACTCTGGACCAAAAGACAGGTTCTCAATACCATATACCGAGGTCACTATTTCACTCTGCTCGGCTCGTGCCAGCTCTGCCACGGCCCTTACTGCTGCGACTTCCATGCCACGTGTGATAGTGGTAGCGCCAACGTCTAATGCACCACGGAAGATAAACGGAAAGCACAGCACGTTATTTACTTGGTTTGGATAATCAGTACGACCCGTTGCCATCACCGCGTCAGGACGAACTTCTTTTACCTCCTCAGGCAGAATCTCTGGAGTTGGATTTGCCAAGGCATAGATCAATGGCTTATCAGCCATCTTCTTCACCATCGATTGCTTCAGAACACCGCCAGCTGAGAGGCCTAAAAAAATATCAGCACCTTCAATCACTTGATCAAGGGTACGTAAATCAGTCTCCTGACAGAACGGCTCCTTTTGCGGATCCATTAATTCTTGACGACCTTTGTATGCAACACCAACTAAATCAGTAACCCAAATATTCTTACGCGGGATACCAAGGTCCACCAATAAATCCAAACAAGCTAATGCAGCAGCGCCAGCACCAGAAGTAACTAATTTCACATTAGTAACATCCTTACCAACAACCTTTAAGCCATTGAGAATCGCAGCAGCAACCACAATCGCGGTTCCATGTTGGTCATCGTGAAAGACCGGAATCTTCATACGCGCTCGCAACTTGCGCTCAACAATAAAACAATCCGGCGCTTTGATATCTTCTAAATTGATACCACCAAAAGTAGGTTCGAGCGCCGCAATGATTTCAACTAATTTTTCTGGATCGTTTTCATTCACTTCAATATCAAAAACATCAATGCCAGCAAATTTCTTGAAAAGAACTGCCTTACCTTCCATCACTGGCTTACTAGCCAATGGCCCAATGTTTCCCAGACCCAACACTGCCGTGCCGTTGGTTATCACACCAACTAAATTACCTCGGGCGGTGTATTTGAAGGCATTAGCGGGATCTTTAACAATTTCCTCGCAAGGCGCAGCAACGCCAGGCGTATAAGCCAGGGCTAAGTCACGCTGATTGGTTAACTGCTTGGTTGGGGCAATTTCAATTTTCCCCGGAGTTGGAAACTCATGATAGTGAAGAGCAGCTGCCCTTAAATCCGCTATTTGCTGTTCTTTAGTGCTATTGCTTGGTTTACTCATTAGTTCACTCATCAATCAGACGTATTCAAGCTTTAATTCTATTCCTCTCAGATGAAAGAGTCCCAAGAGCCATAAAATGGGGCATGCAATCTCAAACCCACTCGCTTGGCGAATTTGATCTAATTCAGCGTTTCTTTAAAACGCAGTCCGATCTCATGCTTGCCACCAATCCCGGCTCAGTAAAACTGGGAATTGGTGATGATTGCGCCCTTCTAAAAACGAACCCAACCGAGGAGCTTGCCATTACCAGCGACATGCTGGTATCAGGACGACACTTTTTTCCAGATGCCAATCCAGAGTGGTTAGGCTGGAAAGCCCTAGCAGTCAACCTTTCAGACCTAGCAGCTATGGGCGCTAGGCCGATGGGTTTCACCCTCACACTGGCACTGCCTGAGGCGAATTCAGCTTGGTTAGAAGCTTTTAGCAAAGGTTTATTTGCAATCGCCAATCAATTTGCCTGCCCACTCATTGGCGGCGACACTACCGCTGGTCCACTCAATATTTGTATCACTGCCTTTGGTAGCACTCCGAAAGACAAAGCCATTCGTAGGTCAGGGGCATTAGAAGGTGATGACATTTGGGTTTCTGGAGCCGTTGGTGATGCCCGACTTGCTCTTGCTGCACTGCGTCATGAACTGGAATTAGAAAGAGGGGATTTGGAAGTAATTGAGGCGCGCATGCATCAACCCACTCCTAGAATTCAATTGGGCATTGCCTTAAGAGGTATTGCCAATTCTGCTTTGGATGTCTCCGATGGCCTATTAGGTGATCTAAAGCACATCCTGAAGCAATCAGGCAAAGATGCAGAAATCTTTTTAGAGCGCATCCCCAAATCCACAACATTACGCAAACAATCGCCCATTATTCAGAATCAATATGCCGCAAGTGGCGGTGATGATTACGAGCTGTGCTTTACCGCTGCAAGCAGTTCAAGAGGTGCGATCACCAAAATCAGCGGGGACTTAAATCTTTCCCTCACTCAAATTGGCAGCATTAAGCTGATGCAACACTCCTCACCTGAGATCCAGCTCATCGACGGCAGTGGGGCGAGATTAAATCCTGAAGAAACACATCAACTACTCAAATCCTTTAATCACTTCGCATGAATACGCCGACTTCGACCGTACCTACCCTTAGCTTAAGTTGGGTATTTAGCAAACCGAGTCGCGCTCTAGCGTTCGGACTGGGTAGTGGTTTAGCGCCATTCGCACCTGGCACCGCTGGAACACTGTGGGCCTGGGCCACCTTCTTGCTGGGTGAGTATTTTCTATCCACCACAGCATGGTTCTGGATTATTGGCGCAGGCATTCTTCTGGGTTGCTGGATCTGCGGACAAGTCAGTGAAGAGTTAGGGAAAAAAGATTTTGGTGGAATTGTGTGGGATGAAGTAGTAGCTTTCTGGCTCGTATTGATATTCATCATGCCAGCAAACTTATGGATGCAGATTTTGGCATTTGCACTATTCCGATTCTTTGATGCTGTGAAACCCGGTCCGATCGGAATAATTGATCGACACTTTAAACATTTAGAGCTTGGTGACAACCCCTCTCCATCCAGTGTTGGCTTAATACTGTGGCGCGGCTTCGGAATCATTGCCGACGATTTGGCTGCAGCATTTTTTACCCTGCTCACCATGACGCTTTTACATATTGGATTGAGCTATATCTCATGAAAAATAATAATGATCCTCAGCATGAACTAGCTAGAGCTGTTGGACAGACCCTAATAAGCCGAGGTTGGAAAATTGCCCTGGCCGAATCCTGTACCGGTGGCCTTGTCTGCGCAACCCTGACGGATTTAGCAGGCTCAAGCGATTGGCTTGAGCGAGGCTACATCACCTATAGCAATACCGCAAAATCTGAATGCTTAGATGTTTCAATGGAAACCATTGACTCTTTTGGCGCAGTCAGCGAGCAAGTTGCCAAAGTCATGGCTGAGGGGGCGCTACGTAATGCTAATGTCAACGCTGCCATCTCCATTACCGGCATCGCTGGTCCAACCGGTGGTTCAGCAGAAAAGCCGGTTGGTACCGTCTGCTTTGGTTGGGCGATTAAAGAAAATATTGGGCCTGATTCTATTAATACTGTCACACTGACAAAACACTTTAATGGCGATCGTCAAGTAGTGCGAGAACAAGCGCGTGATTTTGCGCTCTCTCACTTTTTAGACTTGCTTGAACCAAAAAACGCCTAGTGAGTTAGCGCGAGCTTAACCAACCCTTGTGGCGGAAGTAGCCCAATGGAATCATCGCTGAAATCACCATAGAAATAATGGCAACTGGATAACCCCAGGTCTGCTCTAACTCAGGCATATAGCGGAAGTTCATTCCCCACACGCTCGCTAACAAAGTTGGTGGCATTAAGGCAACAGATACCACCGAGAAGATCTTAATAATCTTACTTTGGTTCAGATTAATAAAACCGACTGTCGCATCCATCAAGAAGTTGATCTTATCGAATAAAAATGCAGTATGGTTTTCTAGTGAATCAATATCTCGTAAGATCTGTCGCGCTTCTTCTTGCTGCTCATCAGACAATAATTTGCTGCGCATTAAGAAAGACAATGCGCGACGAGTATCCATCACATTACGACGAATGCGTCCGTTGGTATCTTCTTCCTTAGCAATTGTTTCGAGCACTTCTTCTGCATCATGATCGGTAATATCATCTTGCAAAACGCGCTTACCTGCTTGTTCGAGATTTTCATAAACCTCTTCCAAGGCATCGGCAGAATACTCAGCATCAGTGGAGTACAGGTCGAGTAAAACGTCTTTTGCATTGCTGACTGAACCTGGGCGCAAACGGGCACGCAAACGCACCAAGCGGAATACCGGCAAATCTTCGTCATGAATGGAGAACAAAACTTGCTTAGTCATTACGAAAGCGACTCGGACGTTACGAGAAGTTTCCTCTTCGTCCAATAAGAAATCAGTACGAATATGAAGGTGGCCGTCATCAGCCTCGAAATAACGCGCGGAAGCTTCTAAGTCACCCAAATCATCCAATTCAGGCAGGAGAACGCCAAAAGCCTCTTTAATCCACAGGAGCTCTTCCTCTTCAGGGTCAACAACGTCGATCCAGATAGGGTTGGAGTATTGCAACAATTCATTGCGATCTTCCACTTGCTCTTGAGAGAGGCGGCCATTTTGCAGGACGAACAAGTTGATCATGGTGAACTCCTAAGGAATGGTCGCTAGTTTATCCTATAGCTCATGACAGTTTGACTAAAATAAGCTTAATCCTAATGAACTCTAGCTCAATTACCTTTACCCAACAAGTCCAGTCTGCGTGGGCTTCCCAAGGCAGCATGTTGTGCGTGGGCTTTGATCCAGATCCCAAGCGTTTGCCAGCTGTATTTCAGGGTAAGCCTGAGGGGATTTTTGAGTTCTGCCGCGAGATCGCTGATGCAACTGCGGATACCGCCTGCTCCTTTAAACCTCAGTTTGCCTATTTCGCCTCCCAAAGAGCCGAAGCTCAACTGGAAAAACTGACTCGCTACCTTAAAGATAAATATCCCCACATCCCTGTCATCCTCGATTCCAAACGTGGGGATATCGGCAGTACAGCTGACCACTACGCTTTAGAGGCGTTTGAGCGCTATGGCGCAGATGCGGTCACTGTGAACCCGTACATGGGTTTTGACACCATCGAGCCTTACATAAAACACGCCGGCAAGGGCGTGATTGTTTTATGTCGCACCTCAAATCCAGGGGGCTCCGACCTTCAGTTCTTGAATGTCTCGCCAAATGGTGAGCCCCTTTATTTGCACGTCGCCAAACTCGCTGCACAACAGTGGAACACATCTGGACAAATTAGCTTGGTAGTTGGCGCCACCTTCCCCGAAGAAATTGCTAAGGTGAGAGCTATTGTGGGCGAGATGCCTTTGCTCATCCCCGGTATTGGCGCTCAAGGCGGTGATATCGATGCCACTATTAAAGCTGGCAGCATACCCAATCAGCCAGGCATAGGCATGATGATCAACTCCTCCAGAGCAATCTTATATGCAAGCACAGGAAATGATTTTGCCGAGGCGGCTAGAAAAGTAGCCATCGCAACGAGAGATGCGTTAAGAACTGCAAGTACCAAGTAACGCTAGCGCGCTTTTGGTTTCTGAATAGGTGCCAACGCTACCCTATCCATATTTTCTAAAATAAAGTCTTGCCGTGTGGGGAAGTGAATATTCGCCTTACGGCAATACTGCACTTTGTCAAAACACTTCGGCGCAGGTAAAGCTGATGCTAAGGCTGCAGCCTGTTCGCGATCAAGCGATGCCGGTCTGATTCCATAGTAGTGCTGAGAAGCTGCGCCAATACCAAAGATGCCCTCTCCCCACTCCACTGAATTCAGATAGATTTCATAAAGGCGTTGCTTGGGAAGCATTGCCTCCAACAAACCCGTAATGATGAGCTCCTGAGCTTTGCGAAAATAATTCTGCTCGGAAGATAGAAAAAGATTTTTTGCTAACTGCTGTGTGATCGTAGAGCCCCCACGCAAAGCAGTTTTGGATTTACCGCTACCCTGTTGATTAAGTTGTGAATTTTTGGCCCATGCCTTTTTCATATCCTCAACCCGTACACCCATATGCTGAAAGAAGATATCGTCTTCACTGACTAAAACAGCACGTTTGAGATTGGCAGAGATTTTGTCGTAAGGAACCCAAGATGATTGCACTGGGCAAGACCAAGACAGGCCGCAAATGCGCCAACGTTCAGCCCTCTGAAATGCAGTACTACTAGGGTCCAGCACTACCCATAACCCAATCTGAATGACAAAGTACATTTGCATGGCAATAAAACTACCTAGCAAACATTTCAGAAAGTAAGAAAACCAACGCATTAAAGCTTAGCTAGAAATTAGGAAGTGCGAAGTTCTGCCAATACAGCGCGAGAATCGATCGCATTAGCAAGCTGGGCACCACGCCAAATTAAGAAAGCATCTGCGGCTTGCTCAACCAACATACCCAAGCCATCGCTAACTCGTGCGCCGCGATGCAGTGCTTGCTGCATCAAGGTAGTGACTTTGCCGTAGACCATATCGTAAGCAAAAGACTTTGGGGTAAATACATTGCTTGCTGCGGCATCGCTAATAGGAGATTCATTAGATAACCCAGCGGCAGTAGCATTAATAATGAGATCAAAAGGAGATGTGGTCTTACTTACACTTTCCAGCTCGCTCAAAGTCACTGCCGTCAATATAACTTGTAGAGAGCGAGCCAAATCACTAAATAATTGAACCAACTCGTCGGCCTTAGCATTGGATCGATTGGCAATGATTAATTCTCCAGGCGATTGCTCTAATAAAGGGCCAAGCACTCCGCGAGAAGCGCCACCCGCTCCTAATAATAAAATTCGGGAGCCCTTAATCTGAATACCTTGTGCCAATAAGTCTCTGACTAAGCCAGCGCCATCGGTATTGTCACCAAAGATTTTTCCATCTTGAATACGCAAAGTATTAACAGCACCAGCGAGCTGTGCGCGCGGTGTTAATACATCTGCAAGAGCTTGGGCATCCAATTTAAATGGCACGGTGACATTCATACCCTTGCCGCCAGCAGCAAAGAAAGCTTGCGCAGCGGTTTTGAATTCACCAAGTTCGGGCTGTAAATGCCCGTAATACATTTTCTGATTTGACTGTTCAGCAAACCGTTTATGAATAGCAGGCGATTTACTGTGTGAGATCGGATTACCGGCGACCGCATAGACATCCACATCAGGAAATTGGGCGGGATCAGTATGCAATTGGGCAGAAGTAACTTGACTCATAGTAACTACAGGATAAGCGAAATTGAGTTGTGTCTTCTGAATTAAGGACGCAAATCTAAGCGATCAGATCCATCCCGCGTGAAATCAAAAGTAGAAACCCAATCCAGGATATCAATCTGGTTACGCATTTCTGCGGGGAAAGCTCCAAAGGGGGTAGAAGCACGAACAATCGCTAAGGCCTGACGATCCAGCTCGGGATTGCCAGAGCTTCGTCCAATACTCAAACCATCCTTACCTTGAGCGTTATTGGCAATGCGCCCTTGAGCATCTACGCTCACCACAATGACCAAACTTCCGTATAGAGGCCTGCCGTTAGCCCGCGGGAAAAATGCACTGCCATAAGCCTCTATCTTTTGACGCATAGCATCGTAATACTGCGCAAATACAACCGCTTTCGTACTAGCTCCGGTCAAGACTTGACGACGAGGCTCGCGACCATTGGCCTGCAAACGCTTAGCTAGCTCAGCCTCCAAAGAATTCAGCTGAGGTGTCACTTGTTTCTCATCTCCACTTTTACGACCGCCCGAGAGCGCTCGATCCGCTTCAAGCTTGGCCAACAGTTGCTTTTGTTGTTTTTCTAAAACCTCGAGACGGGCATCTGCACCGAGTCTTGCCTGATGGAGCGCGCTAGCATCTTGATTGAGGGTGTTGCCACCTCCATGCACATCTGCTTGGGCTAATTTATTGGCCTGCTTGGGTGCCACTTGATTACTAGCATTCACCAAGACAACGCTGAGAGATGTGTTTAGACGACGATTTTCTATTTCTCCTATGCCCCAGCGGAAGGATAGAAAGAGGAGGTGAACCAAAATCGAGAGGCCTAGGGCATAGCGAAATAAGTGGCGTCGCCAACTACCATCTAAGCGCCGTACTATCTGAGTCAGATTAGGCGGGACTTGCATCACTCTCAGGAACTTCTGGGGTTTCAATATGAAGAACCCGAACCCCGGCAGTGAGTTGCAAGAGGTCTACATCAGCCACACTCACTTCAGCTCGAGTCATACGTGGATGGGTCGCCAACTCGGGAACTGGGAGATGTAATGGGACTGGCTCCACTCGAGACATGCCTTCCTTGAGATGTCTCACAAAGACTTGCTTAGGAACTTCATCCTGAGAGACCCAGCGCAAGCACCAATATTTCTCAAGGCGATCTTGATATTCACCATAGGCAGAATAGCAAGCTTCAAAGTCGGCGGCGATACCCATTAATGCAGCATCACGTGGAGGAAACGGTGCCACCATTTTGGCGGTAATGCCATGTTTTGCTATAGCGATTAATTGCCATTGATTGACTAAATCTGAGTAACGGCGCAAAGGTGAAGTACACCAGGCGTAATACTCCAAACCCAACCCTTCATGTGGACCAGGCGTGGTCTGCATGCGGGTGCGCAAAGGACCCCAACCTTTTTGAGTACGGAACAAACCAGGTATCCCATGATCCGCCAATAAGCGTCCTGAAGCACTATTGCAATAAATCATCCACTCAGCAACGATGGTATCGAGGATGGAGCCGCGTTGACGAGGAGTAATCTCCACTCTCTGTGCGCCATCAAGTTCTTTAATTTGAAAATGAAAGTCTCTGGCTAAGGCATTGGGATCCAAGATCCCTAATTGCTCAGCACGCAACCCATTAATTACACGCTGCTCTTGGCGCCCTGCATGCAATAACTTTGCTGCTGCCCACAAAACACTGAGCTCTTGACGATAAGCATAGTCAGCAGATTCATCAACCAAGCTTTCTTCTGTCACCAAATGCTCTAAGTGCTCTAAGCGAAGATTAGCCCCCATCGGAACCATCTCAGCGCGTAACTGCAGAGTCTCTTTATCTACAACTCCAGTTGGATCAATATCTACATAAATCGATAAAGATGGGCGAGCAGCGCCCTCATCCAATGAGAACTGGGTAATCACCGAATCGGGCAACATCGTAATCTTGTCGCCAGGGAAATACACGGTAGACATACGAGTGCGCGCGACTTTATCTAAAGCATCGTCCTTAGCAATCACTAAGCCAGGCGCTGCAATATGAATACCAACACGATGGCCGCCACCCTCGAGCGCAGTGACTGATAAAGCATCATCAATTTCAGTAGTGCCTGAGTCATCTATTGAGAACGCAGTTACTTCAGCGATAGGCAATTCTGAAATAGCGGCATCTAAAGCAGCTTGATCAACCGCCAAACTTAGGTCATGTGCAGCGCCCTGAGGGAAATGCGCTTTTAAGAACATCCCTTGGTGATATTGCAAAGGTGAGTCAATCGCACCACAGCGGATCATGAGCTGCGCAGGTGATTCCCCTGACTCAGTACACGCTGCAATCAATGCTTTGTAAGCAGAGGTATTTTTATCCGGAGAAAACAAAAGTTGATTTGCCTGAGACTGAAGCATCTCTGGAAAAATGCCAGCCACCAGTTCTTGCTGCCATGCAGTCTGCTGCCCTAATTCTTTTTGCTTGCGCTCGAGCGCAGCCAAACCAGCCTGCAGTTGTTCTAGCGGTGCCCTTTGAAAACGTCCGCGCCCTTTACGACGGAAAAATACTGGCGCGCCCTGTAACGCAATGGCTAATGCAGTCTGCTGCGGAATGCTGGCTTGTGCGCCAAAGTACTCTTGGGCAACATCCACCAAGCCAAACTCCTCCTCAGGTGCGCAATCCCATAAAAACTGCAGATCAATCTCTTCAGATAAAGTGTTTGCCTCATCCATTAAGGCTTGTGGTTCTGGCTTTTCAAAACGGAGCCAAACTTCTTTAGCTTTTAACTTAATCTTTTTCCCAGATAGACTAGTTGCTTGCCAAGATTGGGCATCTCCAGCGCCCGAAGCAGACTGAACCGTAGCGACCTTGATGTCGCCACCCTCTTCATATAAAAGATGCATGTTTAGAGGGAGATCCCGCCACTGGCCTCAAGTGCAACACCATTCACATAGCTAGCCTCATCACTCGCTAAGAATAAATACACGTTAGCCATTTCCTCTGGAGTGCCCAAGCGACCAAGCCAACTGCGCTTCTCAATATCTTTCAGAATATTTTCTGGCATAGCTTTGACCATCTCAGTGGCAATAAAGCCTGGGCATACTGCATTTACCCGAATGCCTTTTGGACCCAATTCACGCGCCCAGGTTTTAGTGAAGCCAATCACTCCAAACTTGGTTGCTGAGTAATTAGTCTGTCCAAAGTTTCCATAAATGCCCACTACGCTAGAGGCATTGACGACAGCGCCTTTGCCTGCCTCCAACATATGCGGCACGACCAATTGCGTGCAATTAAAGACACCCTTGAGGTTGACATCAATCACTGTATCAAATTGCGCCTCCGTCATTTTGACTAAGCGCGCGTCTTGAGTGATGCCAGCGTTATTTATCAAAATATCAATACGTCCATGGCATTGCATGATTTGACCAACAACCGCTTCAACACTCGCACGATCAGTCACGTTCATGACATAAGCCTCTGAGCCAGGAATAAGATCCGCAGCAGCTTTCACCGCCTCGGGATTCACATCGGCAATCATGACCTTTGCACCTTCTTGCGCAAAACGTTTTGCAGTTGCAAAACCAATGCCTTTCGCAGCACCAGTAATGATAGCTACTTTATCTTTTAGTCTCATACTCATCATTTTGCTTTCTCTTGTATTGCAGTCAATATTTTTCGGTGTACTCCACCAAAGCCGCCATTACTCATCACCAAAATATGATCGCCAGGCTTGGCCTCTTTTGATACTGCATTTACTAGGGCACTTAAATCATCAAAGGCCAAGGCACGATCCTTTTCTTTAGAATTGAGTGGGGCTAAGACTTCATTTAAATCCCAACCTAAAGAATCCTTACCTGTGCTAGCGCCGTAGGCAAAAATCTTGTCGGCAGCTTCCAAACTATTGGGCAGTTGCGCTTTCATCACCCCGAGCTTCATCGTATTGGAGCGAGGTTCTAATACTGCCAAAATTCGTGACTGCCTTACTCGGCGACGCAAGCCATCTACCGTAGTAATAATTGCGGTTGGGTGATGCGCAAAGTCATCGTATACGGTTATTCCATTTGCGACACCAATCGTCTCTAAACGACGCTTCACATTTTTGAACTCAGCTAAAGCGCGCGCGGCATCGGCTGGCGTAATGCCAATATGATTTGCTGACGCAATAGCTGCCAATGCATTGAGTTGATTGTGACGGCCCATAACGCCAGAGTCTGGGGCCCAACTCACTGTGGCAAGCTCCTTACCGTCTTGCAAAACAATGAAGCCATCAGCCTCTTGAGGGATCAAAGACCAGGCATTGTGTTTATCTTGTCCAAACCTTTCAACGGGTGCCCAAGCACCTCTTGCAATGACTCTCTCTAGAGCAGACTCTTCACCGTTGACTACAACGAGACCATTCCCCGGGACGGTGCGCACTAAATGATGAAATTGGGTTTCGATTGCAGCAAGATCAGCAAAAATATCGGCGTGATCAAACTCGAGATTATTTAATAAAGCGGTGCGCGGGCGATAGTGAACAAACTTACTGCGCTTATCAAAAAACGCTGTGTCGTATTCATCAGCTTCGATCACGAAATATTGACTCTCGCCTAAGCGAGCCGAAACTGTGAAATTCAATGGCACGCCACCAATCAAATAACCGGGCTTGTAATGATTGAACTCTAAGATCCAGGCCAGCATGGCGGAGGTGGTGGTTTTGCCGTGCGTACCGGCAACAGCCAAAACATGTCTACCAAAAAGAACTTGCTCGCCCAGCCACTGAGGGCCAGAGGTGTAAGGAAGTCCTTGATTAAGAATAGCCTCCATCAGTGGATTGCCACGAGAAACAACATTACCAATAACAAATAAATCTGGCATCGTCTCAAACTGTAATAATTGATCAGGAGAGAATCCCTCAATGAGCTCAATGCCCTGCGCTTCCAGCTGCGTGCTCATCGGCGGATAAACATTGGCATCGCACCCAGTAACACGATGTCCGGCCTGCCGAGCGATTGCGGCAATGCCGCCCATGAAAGTACCGCAAATGCCCAAGATATGAATATGCATTGGGGAATTTTAGCTAAGGAGCAGCAATGAACCGAAGACAGTGGATCAGCATCATTGGATTTAACCTCGTAGCCCTTGCTGCGGGAGTGGCGACTTCGCAATGGATCTTCAGAACAGAGCTAGCAGACGACCCCGCTATCAAAGCTTTTTTTGCCAACCCATGGCAAACAGCCGATGGAAAATCGGTCGACACCAAAGAATGGCGTGGAAAAGTCCTCGTGGTGAACTTTTGGGCATCCTGGTGCCCTCCCTGCGTTGAAGAAATGCCTACTTTGGACAAATTACAAGCAGAATTCAAGAGTCAAAATGTCTTATTTGTCGGCATCGGCATTGATTCACCCTCTAATATTCGTGAATTCCTTGAAAAAACTCCAGTTTCTTACCCAATTGTCATCGGCGGACTTGAGGGCAACAATATCTCGAAGCAGATGGGGAATGCCCAAGGGGCGCTTCCCTACACCGTCATCATGAATACTAAAGGCAAGGCTACTAGTAGTAAATTAGGAAAGATAAGCGAAGAAGAGCTCAGAAGTGCCATTAAATCGGCTTTATAAGACTTTTTAAATGATCTTTGCAATTACCATTTAGGTCAAAATTAGCAGTTTCTGAGCTGAATCTTGCAATATTTACGCTTTAAATCATAAAAAATAGCCAGTTTATTGCGCCATTTTTGGGCTTGGGGCGGCACTCAGGGGGTATACTTTGGGAGTTAGATGAAGAGGATTCTTCATTAAATAAGCAGTTTTCAGAGACAAGCTTTATTTCCGCAATAAAACCTAACTGCCTCTAAAAATATCGATCTATGTCGAAAAATACTTTAATTCTCGTTATCCAAGGCCCCAACCTCAATCTGTTGGGAACCCGTGAGCCAGAGGTTTACGGCAAAACTACCATGGAAGATATCCATACAAAGCTTGGTGCGATTGCCAAGTCACACTCAGTCGATTTATCCACCTTTCAAAGCAACCATGAAGGCGAGTTGATTGACCGGGTTCAAAAGGCCAAACAAGATGGGGTGGATTTCATCATCATCAATCCAGGCGCTTTTACCCATACCAGCGTTGCCTTGCGTGATGCACTGGCTGGGGTTGCCATACCGTTTACTGAAATACACCTGTCTAACATTCACCAGCGTGAGGAGTTCCGTAAACACTCCTACCTGTCTGATATTGCTACTGGCGTTATCTGCGGTTTGGGCGCCATTGGTTATGAATTAGCACTGCAAGCAGCCATCGCCCGTTTGCAAAAATAAAGATTAATTAAGAATTACCCGAGAGGAAGCCTTTCCATGGACCTAAGAAAACTAAAAACCCTAATAGACCTTGTTTCTGAATCAGGAATTTCTGAATTAGAAGTCAATGAAGGTGAAGATCGTGTTCGCATCGTGAATGCCGGCTCTCCAGCTTATGCTAGTCAAGTGGTTTACGCCAACCCAGCACCTGCTCAAGCTATACAAACCGCTCCTACAACTGCACCAGCAGCTTCTGCACCGGCTACTGAAGAAGCGCCCGCTGAAACTGGTTTTATTGCTCGCTCACCAATGGTCGGCACCTTCTATCGCGCACCAAACCCTGAGTCTCCGGATTTCGTCAAAGTCGGTGACACTGTCAAAGTGGGTCAAACGCTGTGCATTATTGAAGCGATGAAACTGCTCAATGAAATTGAGTCTGAGCAAGCGGGTGTTATTAAACAAATTCTGTGTGAAAACGGTCAAGGCGTTGAATTTGATCAACCGCTGTTCATCATCGCCTAATAGATCTCCCTTTGATCCATTCCAATCCACCGTTACTTAACTCAGAGCCGACATGTTCGATAAGATTCTGATTGCCAATCGCGGAGAAATTGCTCTTCGCATCCAGCGCGCATGTCGCGAGTTGGGAATTAAAACTGTGGTGGTCTACTCGACCGCAGACAAAGAAGCTAAATATGTGAAGCTTGCAGATGAAGCAGTCTGTATTGGACCTGCCCCATCGCCACTAAGCTATCTCAATATGCCTGCCATCATTTCAGCGGCGGAAGTGACGGATGCTGAAGCAATTCACCCAGGCTACGGTTTTCTCTCTGAGAATGCCGACTTTGCAGAACGTGTTGAGAAATCTGGTTTTGCATTCATTGGCCCGACTGCAACCTCAATTCGCCTGATGGGTGATAAGGTTTCAGCCAAGCGTGCCATGATTAAAGCAGGCGTTC
This sequence comes from Polynucleobacter sp. JS-Mosq-20-D10, assembly GCF_018687755.1. NCBI lineage: Bacteria > Pseudomonadati > Pseudomonadota > Betaproteobacteria > Burkholderiales > Burkholderiaceae > Polynucleobacter > Polynucleobacter sp. JS-Mosq-20-D10. The sequence continues at coordinate 204,669 of NZ_CP061305.1, read as the reverse complement.
CTTGCGTTCCTGGATCGGAAGGCGCCTTACCAAGCGTTCCAAAAGAAATTATTGCCACCGCAAAACGCGTTGGCTATCCAGTCATTATTAAAGCTGCCGGTGGTGGTGGTGGTCGTGGAATGCGTGTCGTACATACCGAAGCCGCCCTTCTCAATGCGGTCAACATGACTAAAGAAGAGGCTGGTCGTGCCTTTGGCAATCCCGAAGTCTATATGGAGAAGTTTTTAGAAAAGCCTCGCCACGTAGAGATCCAGATTTTGGCTGATACCCATGGCAATGCCATTTGGTTAGGTGAGCGTGATTGCTCAATGCAACGTCGTCATCAAAAAGTGATTGAAGAAGCTCCGGCACCCGGTATTGATCGCCGTGCTATCGCCAAAATTGGTGAGCGCTGCGCTGAAGCCTGTAGAAAAATTGCTTACCGTGGCGCTGGTACTTTTGAATTCTTGTACGAAGATGGTGAATTTTTCTTCATTGAGATGAATACCCGCGTTCAAGTAGAGCATCCAGTCACCGAAATGATTACAGGCGTTGATATTGTTCAAGAGCAAATTCGCATCGCTGCTGGCTTAAAACTCAGCTATCGCCAAAAAGACATTGTTTTCCGTGGTCATGCCATCGAATGCCGACTTAATGCAGAGGATCCATTCAAGTTCACACCAAGCCCAGGGAAAATTGGTTCATTCCATATGCCAGGCGGTCCCGGTATTCGTGTCGACTCACACGCCTACAGCGGTTATGTGGTGCCATCGAATTACGACTCTATGATTGGCAAGTTGATTGCTTACGGGAATACTCGCGAGCAAGCGATACGCCGTATGCAGATTGCGCTTTCCGAGATGGTGATCGATGGCATTACAACCAATGTGCCACTGCATCGCGAGCTCATGCTTGATCCGAACTTCATCGAAGGCGGAACCAGCATTCATTATTTGGAGCATCGCCTCGAAGAGCAAGCCGCTAGTCGCGGTAAGCCCTAAGTTGTAGGTCAGTTGATGTCCAGTTGGAGTAAGCATGTCCTATCGTGAACTTATTTTCACGGTCCCGGCAGAGATTGCAGAGCCTTTAGGTGACGCTTTGCTAGAAGTGGGTGCACTCTCCGTTACCGTCGAAGATGATGCTGCTGGCGGTTACGATGAAAATCCACTCTATGGTGAGCCAGGACTCTCGCCAGAAGTTCAAGCTTGGGATCGATCTTCTGTAACTGCACTTTTCAATCCCGAGATTGATGATTCTGATGCAGCGAACTTCATCCCCGAGCTTCTCGCATCTCTTCAGGAAGCGGGATTCAACCTCCCAGCCCCACAAGAAAAGATTGTTGAAGAGCAAGATTGGGTTCGCTTAACCCAAAGTCAATTTGCTCCGATTCAGATTGGTGAGCGTATATGGGTAGTGCCTTCTTGGCATGAAGCGCCTACCGACCCCAACGCAATTTGTTTGGCGGTAGATCCAGGCTTGGCATTTGGCACTGGCAGTCACCCGACTACGCACCTTTGCTTACTTTGGCTTGAACAAAATACCCAGCTTGCCAACCAAAGCTTGCTAGATTACGGCTGTGGATCCGGAATTTTGGCCATTGCTGCCGCAAAACTAGGATGCAAACCCGTAGTTGGCACAGATATTGATCCACAAGCGATGGTTGCAGCACGCAGTAATGCAGAAATCAATCAGACAGTCATTCGTTTTGTCCTGCCCAATGAAAATGCACCAGAACTTTCAGCGGAAACGAAGTACGACATCGTCATGGCCAATATTTTGGCCAATCCATTGCAGGTACTTGCTCCTGCATTAGTCAATAAGATTCTGCCGGGCGGAAAAATTGTGCTCTCGGGCGTGCTTGCGCGCCAAGCAGAGGAAGTGATTGCGACCTACAGCCAATGGTTAAGCCTTTCAGTTTGGAAAGAAAGTGAAGGCTGGGTCTGTTTGCATGGCACACTTCCAAAGCAGGATGCTAAAGCGAGTTCAGCTGACAAAAATAGAGATACTTCAGCTCCGACTCAAAAAAAAAGTCTTAAATTCATTTTTCTCAGTCTTTTCGTCCTTCTGCTCATCATTTGTGGCGAGCATCTTTCCAGAAATTTCCTACTGCCAACATTAGCAACGCGCGTTGATGGCAGCTCCTCTGCGATTGCAACAACTAGTTTTTCTCTTTTGCAGAAGTTGGATGCACAACTGTGTCGTGCACTAGGGTGTGTAAATCGCTCTGTAAGCGATTTTGCTGCTTGGAAAATAACATCGGTTACTCTTTCGCCTGAAAACGTGCAAGAGGGCCTTAAAAACGCTTCAAATCAATCTGTTTTACAAGTTGGAATACAAAATCGTCTTGCCATCCCCGTTTTATTCCCGAATTTAGAAATTTCCCTCACCGATGCAGAGGAATCAGAAATCAAAATGATTCGACTCACTCCGCAAGAATGGTTGCCGACTACTTGGCAAGAGTTGCATCCTGATTTTTTACGTCAAGGCGCCCCTTCCGGTGAAATCTTTTCGCCTGCATTGCCGATTTCCCTCCCGCAAAATGCTGCGGGCTATCGCGTCAGAATTTTTTACCCTGAAAAATAGGCTTCAAATCCTATTCCACACTCATTTCAATTGATTTTTATTAGAAAGTAATTATTTATGGCTAGCTTGATCTGCGGTTCCATCGCTTACGACACCATCATGAACTTTGAAGGCAAATTTGCAGATCAAATTCTGCCAGAGCAAATTCATATCCTCAATGTTGCATTCCTGGTTCCTACAATGCGTCGTGAATTTGGTGGTTGCGCAGGCAATATCGCCTACAACCTCAAACTTCTTGGGGGCGATCCAATCATCATGGCAACAGTAGGAGGAGATGCAGTCCCTTATCTAGATCGCCTGAAGCAACTACAGATTGATGCAACGCATATTTGCCAGATTGAGCAATCATTCACTGCTCAAGCGATGATCACTACCGATCAAGCCAATAATCAAATTACCGCCTTTCATCCAGGCGCCATGAATGAGTCTCACTTAAATCAGGTTTCCACCGTTATTGCGGAGCGCAGCAAGAGCGCTAAAGGTGCCACTAAATTCGGAATCGTTGCCCCAGATGGTCGTCAAGGGATGTGGGAACACTGTCATCAGTTAGCTGAAGCAGGAATTCCATTTGTATTTGATCCGGGACAAGGTTTACCCATGTTCAATGGCTCAGAGCTCCTTGAGCTTGTCGATATTGCAAGCTATCTCGCTGTAAATGACTATGAAGGTGAAATGCTGTCTCAAAGAACCGGCCTGAGCCTAGCAAAAGTAGCTGAAAGAGTAAAAGCATTAATCGTGACTAAGGGCGCTGAAGGTGCGGATATCTACTTTGAAGGTAAATGTATCGCAATTCCGCCGGTACCAGCAGCAAAAGTGGTTGATCCGACCGGTTGCGGTGATGCATTTCGAGGTGGATTACTGTTTGGATTAGAAAATGACATGGATTGGGAAACCACCGGGCGATTAGCTAGCTTGATGGGTTCGATCAAAATCACTCATCAGGGACCACAAAATCACCAAATGAGCAAAGATGAAATCACCGCTCAATTCAAATCTGCATTTGGATTTACCCCCTAAAACCAATAATTACCTGAAGTACTAATAAAAAAGGGATCTCGTGAGAGATCCCTTTGAACTTCACCCGCCTACAAGCAGAGCTTATGGGCGTGTGCCGGTTGGGAAGGGCCAAGCAGCGGCTGGATTCAACGTAGTTGAAGCGGCAGCTTTTTTAGCCACGGGCTTTTTTACAGCTTTGCCCGCTTTCTTCGCAGCAGGCTTACTTACTTTTTTTTTGCAGCTACGCGCTTCTTAGCAGCAGGACGCTTTTTAGCGGCAGGCTTCTTAGCAGCAGCTTTTTTAGCAGCAGGACGCTTTTTAGCGGCAGGCTTCTTCTTAGCAGCAGCTTTTTTAGCAGCAGGACGCTTTTTAGCGGCAGGCTTCTTCTTAGCAGCAGGCTTCTTAGCAGCAGCTTTTTTAGCAGCAGGCTTCTTAGCAGCTACTTTTTTCTTTGCAGCTGGTTTCTTTGCAGCAACTTTCTTCTTGGCGATTGCCATAGTAATGCTCCTTCACGTGAAGATTAGTACAAACTACCGATTAAGAAGACCCGACCATTCATTTCCGCCTGGTTTTGCAACCGATTGGAGCCGACGAGCGAGCCATTCATCGGCGCGCGGCTTGATGCTAAGTGCTGCACGCTAATGAATCTTGGAAAAAAAGCCGTGGCCCCAAAGGGCAACGGCTTCTTAAATTTGCTGGAAAAAATAGAGAGAGTAGACCAGGCACCCTTGGACAAGGGTTTTCGGATTTGAGTCTGGTTTTGCTGACTTTTAAAACTATCCAACCGTCTAATCTCCTATTTAGCCGGCCATGCGCTTTTTAACTAATTGCTTATTCCCAACTTAGCGCACCGCCAGTTTGATACTCAATAACGCGTGTCTCAAAAAAGTTTCTCTCTTTTTTCAGATCAATCATTTCTGACATCCATGGGAATGGATTCTCTTCATTTGGGAACATCGCGTCAAGTCCTATTTGCAAACATCTGCGATTACAGATGTATCTTAGGTAACCTTTGAACATCGGCGCGTTCAATCCGAGCACTCCGCGAGGCATCGTATCCTCTGCATAACGGTACTCTAATTCCACTGCTTTTTCGAAGATAGATTTGATCTCGTCTTTGAACGCAGAAGTCCATAACTGCGGGTTCTCCAGCTTGATTTGATTAATTAAATCAATACCAAAATTACAGTGCATAGACTCATCACGAAGGATGTATTGATACTGCTCAGCAGCACCCGTCATTTTGTTTTGACGACCCATTGCAAGTATTTGCGTAAAACCAACATAAAAGAATAATCCTTCCATGACGCAGGCAAAAACGATCAATGATTTGAGCAACATTTGATCAGTTTCTAATGTCCCGGTTTTGAAATTAGGGTCAGTCAACACATCAATAAAGGGAATTAAGAACTGATCCTTAGCGCGAATAGACTCGATTTCGTTATACGCATTAAAGATTTCGCTCTGGTCTAAACCCAAAGATTCCACAATATATTGATAGGCGTGAGTATGAATTGCCTCCTCAAAAGCCTGACGCAACAGATATTGGCGGCATTCTGGGGCAGTAATGTGGCGATAAGTACCCAAAACAATATTGTTTGCCGCTAAAGAGTCCGCTGTTGTGAAGAAACCAAGATTACGCTTAATAATGCGACGCTCATCCTCAGTTAAGCCATTGGGATCCTTCCAAAGCGCGATATCGCGGTTCATATTGATCTCTTGTGGCATCCAATGGTTTGCGCAACCAGCCAGATATTTCTCCCAAGCCCACTTATATTTAAATGGGACCAGTTGATTCACGTCAGTCTTGGCATTAATCACGCGCTTATCAGCAGCATTGACACGCAAAGCTGCGCCACCAGCTGCAGCTTGCACAGGTGCAGACTCAATATTCTGAGGGGCAACAATCGCAACCTGGTCTGCTTGCGGACGTTGTGGCTCCGCAAATACAGGTTGCGGTACCAAACCAACCTTGGCTATCGCAGGGGCTACTTCTTCTTCCCAATTCAACATAACTTTCTCCTAATTCTTATTTTTCTCAATCAGTTAGCAAATTGCTTACTGACATGCTTCACATTCTTCAAATCCAGCATCGCCTGGGCGCATTGTGCAAGCAGGACCATCTAACTCTTGAGCTGCTGATGCATCAGTACCATTCACACCGCCGCCACTAGATACCGCATTTAACTGACCGCTTGCAACCGTAGACTTCTCGACGTGCGTTGCAGCCATTGTGCGGAGGTAATAGGTAGTCTTTAAACCACGCAACCATGCCAACTTGTACGTGTCATCCAATTTCTTGCCAGAAGCGCCGCCCATGTAAATATTGAGTGACTGCGCCTGGTCAATCCACTTCTGACGACGTGAGGCGGCTTCAACCAACCAACTTGGCTCGACTTCGAATGCGGTAGCGTATAAATCACGCAAATCTTGTGGAACACGATCAATCTTGGATAAGGTGCCATCAAAATACTTTAAATCCGCGATCATGACTTCATCCCAGAGACCGCGATCTTTCAAATCACGGACCAAGTACTCGTTTACTACGGTGAACTCACCTGAGAGGTTAGATTTCACGAACAAATTCTGGAATGTCGGCTCGATACAAGCTGATACGCCAATGATATTGGAAATGGTTGCAGTCGGTGCAATCGCAACGCAATTCGAGTTGCGCATACCGTGCTGCTTAATGCGGGCACGTAAGCCATCCCAGTTCATAGTGGAGGAACTATCTACTTCAAGGTACCCACCACGCTCTGCCGCCAGCAATGCCACCGAGTCTTGCGGAAGAATGCCACGATCCCATAATGAACCTTTGTAGGTGCTGTAAACGCCACGCTCTTCAGCCAACTCATTGGATGCTTGATAGGCGTAGTAGCAAACTGCTTCCATTGAAGAATCGGCAAACTTCACTGCCTCATCACTAGCGTAAGGAATACGTTGCATGTGCAGGCAATCCTGGAAGCCCATGATGCCCATACCTACTGGACGATGCTTCAAGTTGGAGTTACGAGCTTTAGCAACAGCATAATAGTTGATATCAATCACGTTATCTAACATCCGCATTGCAGTTCGGATTGTTTTTTGGAGTTTCTCGTGATCCAAAATCATCTTGCCAGATGCATCTGTAGTCATGTGGGCTGTCAAGTTCACAGAACCTAGGTTACAAACTGCAATCTCACTCTCATTTGTGTTCAAAGTGATCTCAGTACACAAGTTAGAGGAGTGAACTACGCCGATGTGCTGTTGCGGGCTACGAATATTACAAGGATCTTTAAATGTGATCCATGGGTGGCCAGTTTCAAACAACATGCCTAACATCTTGCGCCACAATTGCTGCGCAGGAATGCGACGGAATGGCTTCAATTCGCCAGCGTCTGCTTTTTTCTCGTAAGCAACATAAGCCTCTTCAAAGGCCTTACCGAATTTGTCATGCAAGTCAGGTGTATTTGAAGGTGAGAATAGTGTCCACTCACCACCTTCCATCACGCGCTTCATGAACAAGTCAGGAATCCAATTTGAAGTATTCATATCATGCGTACGGCGACGATCATCACCGGTGTTCTTACGCAACTCAAGGAACTCTTCAATATCTAAGTGCCACGTCTCTAGATAGGCACAAACTGCACCCTTACGCTTACCACCTTGGTTCACTGCAACCGCTGTATCGTTCACCACTTTTAAGAATGGCACAACACCCTGTGACTTACCATTAGTACCCTTGATATGACTTCCTAAGGCGCGTACGTTTGTCCAGTCATTACCTAAACCACCAGCAAACTTCGACAAGAGTGCATTCTCTTTCAAAGCTTCATAAATACCATCTAGATCATCATCTACTGTTGTTAGGTAGCAGCTGGATAACTGAGGACGTGTCGTCGCTGAGTTAAATAAGGTTGGCGTGCTAGACATGAAATCAAATGTAGAAAGGATTTCATAGAACTCGATTGCACGACGCTCACGATCCAACTCATTCAAAGACAAGCCCATTGCAACGCGCATGAAGAATGCCTGTGGCATTTCAATACGACGGTCTTCAATGTGCAAGAAATAACGGTCATACAAAGTTTGCAAACCGAGGTAATTGAACTGCAAGTCACGACTTGCATTCAAAGCAGCAGCCAATCTTGGCAAATCAAACTCACGCATACGTGGGTCTAAGAGCTCAGCAGAAATACCTTCATTGATATATTTGGCAAAATAGCTGCCGTACTCAGCTTGCATATCACCTTGCAATACTTCGCGACCGAGGATTTCCTTGCGAATCACGTGCATCAAAATGCGTGCAGTCACTTGACTATATGCAGGGTCTTTTTCAATCAAAGTGCGTGATGCCAAAATTGCAGAGTCATACACTTGAGCCATTGGCACGCCATCGTACAAATTCTTGATGGTTTCAGTAATGATTGGGCTGGCATCAATGTTGTTGCCAAGACCTTCACAGGCAGCTTCGATGATGGTGCGCAAGGCCGCCATATCCAACAACTTCTCAACACCGTTATCTGACACCTTCAAACCGGGCTCAGTCGCTTGAGTTGACGCTTGAGTTTCTTGTGCGGTGGTCTGCTGTGCAGCACGCTCTTGATTACGCTTTTCACGATAAAGAACATACGCACGAGCAACGTTGTGCTCACCACTGCGCATCAACGCCAATTCCACTTGATCTTGAATATCCTCAATATGGAAAGTGCCACCATTTGGACGGCTGCGCAATAAGGCGCGAACCACTGCGTGGGTTAGTTGCTCAACCTGCTCACGTACACGTGCAGAGGCCGCGCCCTGACCTCCGTTAACTGCTAAAAATGCTTTTGTAACTGCAATGGCGATTTTGGATGGCTCAAATGCCACCACTGAGCCATTTCGGCGAATGATCTTGTAATCTGATAATTGAGTAGCTTGGCCACCACCTATTCCGCCAGCTGCAAAGCTGGCAGATGGGGCTTGATTCATGGATTCAGAGGAGCTTATCCCTGGATTATTTGTGCCGGCAGTCTGTCCCGCTGCCTGGGGGTTGGCGTATGTCATATTTTTCCTGCTTATATATAGTTATTTGGACAAAAATCTTTAAAAAACAATAGGGTATTGCTGTATTCAAACACTACATCTAGTGTTTCGAGGTGCATTTGGCACTAAGTATAGGGAAATATTTAGAAATTAGTAAGTCATTTCTTGCAAATATTTATAGGTATTTTTCCCTAAATTTTCAAGAAATTAGGGCTTATTTTGGTGCAGTTTTTGTAGCCCTTTTAACCAAAGGGCAAGAAAGTGAGCGTGTGCTCACATACTAATTTAGAGACCTAACGCGGATCTAAACCAAAGGGTAATTTTTCAACAGGAATGTTGTTTTTACCCTGAAACTTCTTCCAATCAAATTGCATGCCTGGATCAGCCTTTCTTCCTGGAGCAATATCGCTGTGCCCAGCAAATTGAAGATTGGGATAAACAGATTGTATTTGGGAGCTTAATTTAGCTAGGGCGGAGTACTGAATATCCTCAAAGGGATGATCGCCATCTCCCTCCAGCTCAATGCCAATCGAAAAATCATTGCACTTTTCTCGCCCCAAAAAAGATGAGGCGCCGGCATGCCAGGCTTTGTTGTGAGTGGATACGAACTGAAAGATCTCACCACGACGAGAAATCAAAAAATGGCTGGATACCTTTTGATCAGCAATTTCTTCAAAATAGGGGTGCAAGGAAGAATCCAGCTTGTTTTGAAAAAAATCTACGATAAATTGGGTGGAATTGTGATTGACGAATTCTCCAGGCGGAAGGCTGATGTGGTGAATCACCATTAAATCCGGCACGAGACCCTCTGAACGCATATCTTGATTAGGTGAGATATTCCAAGTAGCCGAACCAAGCCAACCTTGCGCATCTAAGCTATCGAGATGCTCTTGAGAGCAATAAAAGCGCATCTCTTGCACGACTGCTTCAGATTTTGGAAGGTGCACAGAGCAATGGTGGCACCGGACAATCACCTCCGGCTCAACAACTTTGCTTTGCTCTGCTTTTATCTTGGCAGCCTCATCCGTATTCAGCTTTACTTGTTTTTTGCCTTTGATCCAAAGGTACAAAGCGCCCGCACCAGCAAATAGTAGAAGCCACTTAATCAAAGTGTCATACTTTCTGAAGAACTACTTCCAACACAAAGCGACTGCCAACATAAGCAAGCAATAAAACAACATAAGCACTCAAAACCCAGCGAATTGCCGCCCAACCACGTAAACCTACCCACCAGCGGGCTATCAGCAAACCAGCAAACAAGATCCAGGAGATCATTGCAAAAATAGTTTTATGGTCAAACACGAATGGCTTGCCAAATAAAGCTTGTGAAAACAATAGGCCAGAGAAAACAGTCAGAGTTAAAAGCGCAAAACCAACATAGAGCAAATTAAATAGAAGGCCTTCCATTGTCATTAATGGCGGCAAATCTTCCAACCAATGGGCCAGACGACCATTGGGAACAATCGCTAATTGACGATGCAAGGCGCGGTCATAAACACTCATCAACATAGCTTGCATAGCTGCCAGACTTAATAAACCCACTGAAATAGTGGCCACAATAAAATGTGCCTTGAACCAAGGATCTGAAACAGCCGCTGGAGAAATTAATACCCCAGGAAAAAAGATCGGAAGCAAAGAACAAAATAAAGCAAACAATATTGACATCCAAAGCAAGCTAGCGATTGGCAAAAACCAGGATTGAAACCAATAGAACGTCAGTCCTACCCAGGCAATCAAGGATAAGTCCTGAGCAAACCCAAAAACAAAACCTTGAGATGTAAAGACAGAATCATGCAATTCAATTCCATGCAATATCAAAATCACGAAAATGCTAGCTTGTGTCAGCCAGCCAGAAATGGCAAATTCCTTGCCCGACTTAGCCCTCCAGCTCAAAATGAGCAATAAAAATAAATAGAGGGCTGGGGGAAGCCATCCCGATCCTAAGTAACCTAAAATATCCATCTAGAAAGTCTAATCGATAAATGCTACAGAATCTCACCGATCGCCTATCTCGTGTTGTTAAAACAATGCGGGGCCAAGCCCGCCTGACCGAAGAGAACACCGCAGAAATGCTCCGGGAGATCCGCCTGGCCTTGCTGGAGGCGGACGTTGCGCTTCCAGTAGTTAAATCACTGCTAGAGCAAATTAAATTTAAAGCCCTTGGCGAGGAAGTGGTTGGAAGCCTCAGTCCAGGACAAGCTCTGGTTGGCGTTGTTCAGCGCGAGCTGGCCCAGGTCATGCGAGGTGACGCTACCCAAAGTGGCGAACTGAATCTGGCAACCCAACCACCGGCAGTAATCCTCATGGCTGGCTTGCAGGGTGCGGGAAAAACTACCTCAGTTGGTAAGTTAGCTAAATTTCTGCAAGAAAAGAAGAAAAAGAAAGTACTCACCGTCTCTTGTGACGTCTATCGTCCTGCAGCTATCGAGCAGCTAGAAACAGTCAGCAAACAAGTTGGCGCTGAATTTTTCCCAAGTAATGTCAATCAAAAGCCGAGTGAAATCGCTGCGGCAGCATTGGATTGGGCACGCCGCCATTATTTTGATGTACTGCTAGTGGATACGGCAGGTCGCCTCGGCATTGATGAGGCGCTTATGCAAGAAATCAAAACCTTGCACGCCAATCTCAATCCGATTGAGACGCTGTTTGTTGTTGATGCCATGCTGGGTCAAGATGCCGTCAATACAGCTAAAGCTTTCCATGAAGCGCTTCCACTTACCGGTGTAATACTTACCAAATTAGATGGTGATTCACGAGGTGGTGCAGCGCTTTCAGTGCGTCAAGTTACTGGCGTGCCACTCAAGTTCATTGGTGTTGCCGAAAAAATGGATGGTCTCGAAGCATTTGATGCCGAGAGAATGGCAAGCCGTATTTTGGGCATGGGCGATATTCTTGCCTTAGTTGAGCAAGCCCAACAAAACGTCGATGTTGCCAAGGCAGAAAAGTTAGCGAGTAAGATTTCTAAAGGTGGATTTGATCTAGGTGACTTCCGAGATCAACTCGCACAAATGCAACAAATGGGCGGTATGGCCAGCTTGATGGATAAGCTACCAAGTCATATGGCACAAGCGGCTTCCAAAACGAATATGGGTGCTGCTGACAAACAAACAAAGCGCATGCGCGGCATTATCGATAGCATGACACCAAAAGAGCGTGCAAAACCTGAATTGCTAAAAGCGACTCGCAAGCGTCGTATTGCAGCTGGTGCAGGCGTTGAGGTTCAAGAAGTTAATCGCCTGCTGGCACAGTTTGAGCAAATGCAAACCATGATGAAGCAATTCAAGGGCGGCAAGATGGCACGCACCATGGCATCCATGGCAGCCAAAGGAGCCGCCAAGGGTATTGGCGGACTCTTTAAAAAATAATAGCTACTAGTGCTTTGATTTAAGAAACGAGTTTCTTGGCAGCATCAACCGCAGCAATTACGCTCGCCTGAATTTCTGCCAGTGGAATATTTTTTGATTCAGCATCAGTGCGACCTTTCAATTCCACTTGAGCATCTGCAAGACCGCGATCACCAATCACGATACGGAACGGAATACCGATGAGCTCCCAATCAGCAAACATCGCACCCGGTCTCTCACCGCGATCATCGAGCACTACATCTAGTCCGGCAGCAATCAACTCATCATGCAGTTGGTCGGCAGCAGCTTTCACCGCCTCTGATTTGTCGTAACCCATTGGACAAATCACCACTTCAAATGGTGCCATCGAAATCGGCCAAATGATTCCACGCTCATCATGGCCTTGCTCAATTGCAGCACCTAATAAGCGAGTTACACCAATGCCATAACAACCCATCACCATTGGCTGTGCTTTGCCTTGCTGATCTAAGTAAGTGCAGCCCATCGCCTCAGAGTAGCGCGTACCCAATTGGAATACATGACCCACTTCAATGCCGCGGCATATATCAACAACCCCCTTACCATCAGGCGAAGGATCTCCCGCTACAGCATTACGCAAATCCATCACCAAAGGCTCTGGCAAATCACGTCCCCAATTCACGCCGGTCAAATGATGTCCCGCATCATTAGCGCCGCAAACAAAATCAGACATATTGGCAACGGTACGATCGGCGACTACGGTTACATCAGCAGAAACTCCAACCGGGCCTAAATAGCCGGCTGGTGCGTTACAGGCTTGCTTGATTTCAGCCTCACTGGCAAAGCGGGATTCAGCCATACCAGGTATCTTGCTTGCCTTGATTTCATTGAGCTCATGGTCACCACGCACTAGCACCATCAATAATTTTGCTGGGCCCTCTTCTTGATCAGCGGCAAACAGTAAGGACTTCACGGTTTGCTCTAGTGGTAAGTTTAAAAACTTGGCAACCTCTACACAGTTTGTTTGATTTGGTGTCGCAACTTTAGTCAGAGCATGAGTTGCAGCAGCACGCACTGCAATTAATGAGACCGACTCGGCAGCCTCAAGATTAGCGGCGTAGTCCGAATTTGGGCAATACACAATGGCGTCTTCACCGGTATCAGCAATCACGTGGAACTCTTGACTACCAGAACCACCAATTGCACCATTATCTGCAGTGACCGCACGGAACTTCAAACCCATGCGCTTGAAAATTCGGGTGTAAGCATCGAACATGATTTGGTAAGACTTCTTCAAGCCCTCGGTATCGCGATCGAATGAATAAGCATCTTTCATACTGAACTCGCGCCCACGCATGATTCCAAAACGTGGGCGGCGCTCATCGCGGAACTTAGTCTGAATTTGATAAAAGTTCACTGGGAGCTGTTTATAACTCTTGATTTCGTTACGCGCTAAATCGGTCACTACCTCTTCAGAGGTTGGCTGAATTAAAAAATCACGATCATGGCGATCTTTAATGCGGAGCAACTCTGGTCCCATCTTTTCCCAGCGCCCGGTCTCTTGCCATAACTCTGCAGGTTGAATCATTGGCATGAGCAACTCAATGGCACCAGCGCGATTCATTTCTTCGCGAATGATATTTTCAACCTTGCGAATGGACTTCAAACCCAAGGGCAGATAGTTATAAATGCCTGCGCTGAGCTTACGAATTAAACCGGCGCGCACCATGAGTTTGTGCGATACCACCTCAGCGTCTGAAGGGGCTTCTTTTAGCGTGGCGAGAAATGATTGTGAAGCTTTCATGTATGGATATAATCAAATCATTGATTTTAAAGGATTTGAGGCACGATCTCATGCTTGACCGTGAAGGGTATCGACCCAATGTCGGCATAGTCATCCTCAATAGCCATAACGAGGTTTTCTGGGGAAAACGCGTTGGGCAGCATTCGTGGCAGTTCCCACAGGGTGGGATTCAACATGGAGAGAGCCCAGAGCAGGCCATGTACCGCGAATTGCATGAGGAAGTTGGCTTGCTACCAGAACATGTCCAAATTATTGGACGAACCAGGGACTGGCTTCGTTATGACGTCCCGGAGGAATTCTTACGCCGCCAGCAAACCTCAAAAAATCATCGTGCAAGCTATCGCGGTCAAAAGCAAATCTGGTTTTTACTGCGTTTAGTGGGCTTAGACAGCGATATCCACCTCCGCGCTACGGAGCATCCTGAATTCGATGCTTGGCGCTGGGCTCCTTTTTGGATACAACTTGATTCAGTCATTGATTTCAAGCGCGAAGTCTATCAACTAGCCCTTTCTGAGCTTGCGCGCTATTTATCCCGTGGCATGCGTATGCAACAAGTTGCCTGGGGATCCCCGCTCGATTTGTTTCAATCCCTGTACGGGGGCGAAGAAAATGAGCTAAAAGAAGAAAAACCTACCGATAAGCCATGATGAAATTTTCTATTTGCAGCCTTCGACTACCTATCCTCAGCCTGGCTTTTGCTTTAGCCCTAGTAGGATGCGCAGGAGATCCATTAGAAAGTGGTGTTGATCCATTTGCGCCGATGGTTTTTAAAGAGGGCACAACAGCGATGCCGCTAAATCCCCCTAATAGTGCGACTACTCAACCTTTTTACGTATCACAACAGACCATTTTTAAGTTTGCAGTCGATATGAACTCTATTTTGATTGGCAACGATGGCATCACCAGATACATCGTGATTCTGACAAGCCCTAATGGCAACAGCCAAGTTCAGTATGAAGGCATTCGCTGCGACTCCTTCCAATGGCGCCTGTATGGCACTTTTGAAAGTGGAGTTTGGAAAGAAAATCCATTGTCTACTTGGCGCACCATCCAGAGCAACATACCAAATCGATATCAAGCGGCATTAGCTCAGGGCGCGCTTTGTAACTTTGCGTCTCAAGAAAAAAATATCAAGACTATTGTTAATGCCCTCAATCCCAATGGATTCACAGGGCAGACCAAGCCCACCAATTCATATGGCGTGATAGATTAAATCCGGAATTAATTAGTTGTTGATGTTAAGGGCGCAGTCAGGCAAGTGCCGATTTTTTCACCACGCATCAAACGAGTGAGAACCTGAGTTTCGTGCCCAGAAGCGATGACAGTAGCTGCACCAGTTAAAGCGGCGACCTTCGCGGCCAATACTTTGGTCAGCATGCCACCCTTACTTAACTCGCTTGCAGCACCACCAGCCATTTTTTCTAAAGTAGGATCACCAGCAATAGCATCACTTAAAAGAGTGGCGGAAGCATCTTGACGTGGATCAGCGGTATATAAGCCACCCTGATCAGTCAGGATTACCAATAAATCTGCATGAATGAGATTCGTTACCAAAGCAGCTAAGCTATCGTTATCGCCAAATTTAATTTCATCAGTAACTACGGTATCGTTTTCATTGATGATGGGAATAACGCCCAACTTCAACAAGGTATCTAGAGTTGCCTTGGCATTGGCATTGCGCTCAGCATCTGCCAAATCAGCATTAGTTAATAAAACCTGTGCGCTACGTAAATTAAAACGTGCAAAACAACTTTCATAAACTTGCACCAAACCCATTTGTCCAACGGCAGCCGCAGCTTGTAGTTGATGGATTTCTGTTGGGCGCTTAGCCCAACCAAGACGCTGCATACCTTCGGCAATTGCACCTGAGCTCACCATCAATACCTCGTAGCCGGCAGCTAATAAAGCGGCCATCTGTTCGGCCCACATGCCGATTGCAGCGCGATCCAAGCCTTCACCATTATTGGTGACTAGGCTTGAGCCTACCTTCACTACGATTCGTTTAGCTTTCTGAGTGTTCATAACAAATGCGGGTCTCAAATGACTACTACTTAATCTGGAGTTTTATCTTCTGGCTGAACTTGCTCTTGGTAACGCGGATCAGCAGCACGTTCATCTTCATCATCCCTATCCTTACGAATAGAGTCTAAATAATCCTGCAATGAGTAGCACAGCTTATCGCAACCTAGGCCTGTCAAAGCAGAGATCTCAAATACCGGCCCCTTCCACTTAAACCGTTTAATAAAGTCCGCAACGACCTTCTTGCGATCTTCTTCAGGAACCATATCGACTTTATTCAGCACCAACCAACGTGGCTTTTCAACCAAAGCTTCATCGTACTTACGCAATTCATTCACGATAGCAACAGCATCTGCCACTGGATCAATATTGTCATCGAATGGTGCAATATCAACTAAATGCAACAACACACCAGTACGTTGTAAGTGCCTTAAGAAGCGATGACCTAAGCCAGCACCTTCAGCAGCGCCCTCAATCAATCCAGGAATATCGGCAATCACAAAGCTACGCTCAGCACCCACACGTACCACACCTAAATTCGGGTGCAGTGTTGTAAACGGATAGTCTGCAATCTTTGGACGCGCATTCGATACGGCAGTAATCAAAGTCGATTTACCGGCATTAGGCATGCCCAGCAAACCTACGTCAGCCAGTACCTTTAATTCCAGCTTGAGCTTACGACGCTCACCTTCTTTGCCATTTGTCTTTTGACGAGGAGCACGGTTCGTACTACTCTTAAAGTGAATATTTCCCCAACCACCAACACCACCCTGCGCCAAGCAAAGACGCTCACCATGGGTAGTCAAGTCAGCAATTGGCTCACCAGTTTCGTAATCAGAAATGATTGTTCCAACTGGCATGCGCAACTCAATATCGTCACCTGCGCGACCATAGCAATCAGCACCACGACCAGGTTCACCGTTTTTTGCAGTGTGTGTTTTAGCGTAGCGATAGTCAATCAAGGTGTTGATATTGCGATCCGCAGTAGCCCAAACGCTTCCGCCTTTTCCACCATCGCCACCGTCAGGCCCACCGAATTCGATAAACTTTTCGCGGCGCATAGAGGCACTCCCGGCACCACCTTGGCCAGCTATGACTTCAATACGAGCTTCGTCTATAAATTTCATGAATAAAAAAGGCCTCGCTTAGCGAGGCCTGTTCCTAAGAGTTAAATTCGGAATAAATCTGAATCAAACGAGTCTCAGTCAGGCGTCTTATGAACGCGGGAGAACTGAAACCTGGGCCTTCTTTAAAGCACCCTTAACGCCAAATTCTACTTGTCCGTCAACTAGGGCAAACAAAGTGTGATCTTTGCCAATGCCAACGTTCATACCCGGATGAACTCGTGTACCACGTTGACGAATGATGATGCTGCCAGCATTGATTTGCTCGCCGCCAAAAACTTTAACGCCCAAGCGTTTCGATTCTGAGTCGCGGCCATTTCGTGTCGAACCGCCGCCTTTTTTCTGTGCCATATCTTTTCTCCTGCTATTGAGCCGTTAACCTAAATTAGGCTTTAATCGTGTTAATCAGAATTTCTGTGTAATTCTGACGATGGCCTTGGTGCTTTTGATAATGCTTGCGACGGCGCATCTTAAAGATTGTCACTTTATCGTGACGTCCCTGGGAGACGACAGTGGCCATCACAGCTGCACCATTAACCAATGGATCACCCAATTTGAGTGAAGCGCCTTCGCCTACGGCTAAGACTTGGTCAAGAGTGATTTCGCTGCCGATTTCCGCTGGTATCTGTTCTATTTTCAATTTTTCGCCTGCAGCAACTTTATACTGTTTGCCACCGGTTTTTATGACCGCGTACATGGTGTGAAACCTCAATTAATATCTACATTTAAGCTAATCCACCCTGGATGAGCTAAGCCGATTATTATATCTTGCATGACGAGCACTGTCAAAACCAACGAATTAAGCCAAATTTTGGCCCCAATTGCCTTAGATTTCAAGGCTTTAGATGAAGTTATTCGCCTGCGATTAGCCTCAAAAGTTGCCTTAATTGATCAAATCTCCACTTACATCATCCAGGCGGGTGGAAAACGGGTTAGACCTGCTCTTTTACTCTTGGTCAGCAAAGCTTTAGCCAATAGCAATGCAAACCCACATGCACTAGAGCTAGCAGCAGTAGTGGAATTTATCCATACGGCCACCCTTCTGCATGATGATGTTGTCGATGAGTCCACTCTCAGAAGAGGTCGAGAAACCGCTAATGCTGCTTTTGGCAATGCAGCAAGCGTGCTGGTAGGCGATTTTCTGTACTCCAGAGCCTTTCAAATGATGGTGGGGCCCAATGACCCGCGAGTCATGGAAATTCTGTCAGATGCAACCAATACGATAGCTGAGGGAGAGGTTTTACAGCTCCTCAATATGAATGACCCCGAGGTAGATGAAGAGAGCTATTTGCGGGTGATTCGCTATAAAACTGCCAAACTATTTGAAGCCTCCACAGAGCTTGGTGCGATTTTGGCCGGATCTGACGCCAAACAAAGAGAGCAATCTGCTGCTTTTGGCCGCCATATTGGCACTGCCTTCCAATTAATGGATGACCTACTGGATTACACCGCCGATGCATCCCAAATGGGGAAAAATGCTGGTGATGATTTAAGAGAAGGTAAGCCCACGCTACCACTCATTTATCTTCTTGAAAATGGCAGCACCGAGGAACGCTTACTCGTTCGTGCGGCAATCGAACAAAATCAAGATTTGCCAGATGATGTCTTCCAACAAATTCTGAGCGCGGTTCAACATTCTGGCGCATTGGATTACACCCAAGCTGCCGCAAAGCGAGAAGTCGATCTCGCACTCGAATGCCTTAAAGAATTTCCTCAAAATGAGGCGACAACAGCGCTGCATGCCTTGTGTAGATACTCTCTGTCCAGGCAGGCCTAAGCGCCAACGCTTTTCATTCTGATGTCACGTGCTGTAATACGCGCCTTTTCAGCTTCATCACGCAATTGCGATATCTCCCCTGGAGACAGCCGATCAAGATTGGAATAGTCTAATTTCCAAGTGGGGTCGGAAGCCCAGACCAAAGGTGACTGCACCGTTGTACGTGCGCTTGGAGCGCTTTCCAGCAAACGCAGAGCCAATTCAAAATTAGAGTCTTGCGATTGCTCATTATCAGGGGGAGCTGCAGCATTCCCCAGCGGAAAGTCACTAAAGAGCAAGCGTGGCACACCGCAATACTCCACAATGTCTTTCGCCGCGCCCATGATGACTGTAGGAATACCAGCCGCCTCCAAATAACGCGCCAGTAAGCTTTGGCTTTGGTGACAAATTGGGCAATTTGGAATTAATACAGCAAGGTCAACGTGATCTGCGCGCATCTTGCTCAGAATCAAGGGCGCATCCATTTCTAAAGTGTGGCGTTGGCTGCGATTGGTTGGCAAGCCGTAAAAATGCTGCGATAGGGATTGAATACGTCCCTTTGCAACAGCCCGTTTTGCCGCACTGATTGGAAACCAACAGTTACTGTCCTGCATATTGGCATTGAGCCTATCAACACCGACATGGGCAATACGTAAGTCTACGTTCTCCTCAATCGAGCATACATAAGGGTCATAAAACTTAGCTGCGGCGTTATAAGGTGCGCCAGGTCCTTGTGGACCCTTACTGGTATCAAAAGGTACGGCAGTAGTCACTAAACCGAGGGTCGATTGATTAAGCGGCTTTTGCAACGGAGTAAACGGCACATCAATGTAATGCGCCCAAACATATGGAGTTTCATACCCCAAACCAAGATAGTAATTACGGGTACGCTCGATATAGCGAACTGGCTGATCTAACTCAGGTGCAAATAGTAATTCAGAATGCTTGGCCATCAATCCATCCCTGTAAGATATTGCTTATAAATATTAACCGTCAGGAGGATTCATTATGGCTCAATGGCTCAGGTTTCAACATCAAGGTAAGACCGGCTTAGGACAAGTACAGGGCGATCAGATTGCCGTCTACACCGGCGATCTTTTTAACAATCCGCAAGCTACTGGCGAGACATTAAGACTATCTGATGTCACTATCGATATCCCATGCACCCCATCTAAGATGGTTGCTATGGTAGATAACTTTCATGCGCTAGTTACCAAACTTGAGCATGCCGTGCCAGCAGAGCCTTTATATTTTCTAAAAGGAAATAATTCCTTCTTGGCAACCAATCAAGTCATTCGCACCCCAAAGTCTTATTCTGGAAAAGTGGTTTATGAGGGGGAACTTGGCATTGTCATCGGCAAAGCCTGTCATGAAGCGGATGAGTCTCAAGCAGCTCATGCCATTTTTGGTTACACCTGCATTAACGATGTCACCGCAATCGAGATTTTGAATCGCGATCCCGGCTACGCGCAGTGGACCCGCTCTAAGAGCTTTAATACCTTTGGTGTCTTCGGCCCTTACATCACCACTGATGTAGATCCAAGTAAGCTCACAATCAAAACCATTTTGAATGAGCAAGAGCGTCAGAACTATCCCATTGCAGACATGATTTTTGCACCCGCAAAATTGGTCAGCTTAATCTCTAAAGATGTACCACTGCAAGCTGGCGACATTATCGCCTGTGGCACCTCTGTTGGCGTTGGCTCAATGAAGCCCGGTAGCAATGTCAGCATCATTATTGACGGTGTTGGACGCCTGGATAATCGCTTCGAATAAATTATCAAGGCCGTTGATCTAAAACCAAAGCCTCAAAACAAAAACCCTCGCCATGTTTAGTGGTGAGGGTTTTTTAATGCTCAGTTACTTTAGGTATTGAATCTACGTATTGCAGCAGATTCTTAGTAGCCCGAAACAGATGGCAATGCCAAACTACCTTTGGAGGCTTGAACATTTTCATCAAGGTACTTTGTTAAAGCAAAGACTGTATTAAGGCATGGTGTAGGTATTTTGGTAATCTGGCCAAGCTCAATTACAGAACCTAATAAGGCATCAATCTCCAAGCTACGACCCGCTTCCAAATCCTGCAACATAGAGGTCTTGTGTTTGCCAACTTTTTCTGCGCCAGCAATACGACGTTCAATGTCCACGCGGAAAGTGACGCCCAACTTCTCTGCAATGGTTTGTGCTTCAGCCATCATGTTGCGAGCCAACTCTTTAGTAAGTGGATATTGGCAAATGCCTTCTAGCGTTCCGTGCGTCAGAGAGCTAATGGGATTGAAAGTCATGTTGCCCCACAATTTCAACCAAATCTCAGAGCGAATATCTTCTAGGATGGGTGACTTAAATCCAGCGGCTGTCATCATTTCAGATATCTTCTGAATACGCTCAGTCTGCTTACCGTCCAACTCACCTAAAGGGAAACGATTGCCTTCAACGTGACGAATCACACCAGGAGCCTGAGTAAAGGTAGCTGGATAGACTACGCAACCGATAATATTGCTTGGATTGATTGCATTTTTAGCAACGCCACCCGCATCAACCGTTTCAACAGAGTGATCCTGATAGTCTCCTCCCAGCTTCTGGAAATACCACCAAGGAATTCCGTTTTGCATCGGAATTAAAATTGTTTCTGGGCCCATGATTGCAGCAAGATCTTCAATGACTGGCTCAACCTGATGGGCTTTTACCGCCAAAATCACCACGTCTGGCGTTTCGACATCACGGATTTTCTCGACTGCTTTTACCTGTGCTACTAAAGGTTCAGGCTGGTCATCCATAATTAATGCAAGACCACGCTCTTTGATTGCGGCTAGGGTTGCGCCACGGGCTACTACCGTTACCTCATTACCGGCCCGCGCCAACATGACCGCAAGGTAACCGCCAATCGCACCACCTCCACCGATCACACAGATTTTCATAAGCACCCCATATAGATAATTAATTTTTAAATTAATCTCATATTAGAGGAGAACATTTAGGGGTGCAATAAAATATTGAGGCCCTACTTATCCAATGCGTTTGAGCTTGCTATTGGCCTCGGTCCTGCTATCAATCCGCCCAATAGCATGCCGGTAATGCTGACTAAAAGGCCAGCTAATTGAGGTGGTAGGGTTGCTGTCGGGGCTATCATTTCGCAGCTAATCCAAGCCGCTAAGCCTCCTAAAACAGCCAACAAACCGCCCAAAGAATTTGCTCTTGACCAATACACACCAAACGCCAGAGGTACGAAAGCTGCTACTAGTGTGATCTTGTAGGCATTTTCAACCATCTTAAAAATAGATAGCTCTGAATTAATTGCAAAAAAGGTTACCGCTACTGTGAAACATAGGACGGTAATTCGCATAATCTTCAGTAAGTCCCGATCAGATAAATGCTTAAAAAAACCTCGTACGATATTTTCAGCGAAAGTGACGGAGGGCGCTAACAAAGTGGCACTAGCACAACTCTTAATTGCCGAAAGTAAGGCACCAAAAAACATCACCTGCGCAATCAGTGGAGCATGATTCAGAATAAGCATAGGCAAAATCATTTGTGGATCAGTGTCTATGTGCTGCTTTACCAAATCCGGGCTAATGATGGTTGCTGAATAAGCCAGGTATAGCGGCACAAAGGCAAATACGAAATACAAGACCCCGCCCAATAAGGCTGCCTGAACAGCAATATTGACGTTCTTAGATGAGGTAATCCGCTGAAAGACATCTTGCTGGGGAATGGAACCTAACATCATGGTGCACAAAGCAGCAGTAAAACCCAGAATGGAGGCTAGGTTCATATCAGGCCAAAAATTAGAAAATTGGCCCGCTGCAAGCGCATGATCAAAAACTATACCCACCCCACCCGCTTGGGCTGTCATCTCCCCACCAATATAGAGCATGCCCACCACAATAATGATCATCTGAATGAAATCGGTTATGGCTACCGACCACATACCGCCAAACAATGTATAAATCAGCACACTCCCAGCACCAATCAACATGCCGGCTGTTTGGGTAATGCTGCCATCGGAAACTACATTAAAAACCAAGCCGAGGGCTTTAATTTGAGCTGAAACCCAGCCTAAATATGAAATCACAATACAAAGGGTCACCAGTACTTCAACGGTACGACCGTATTTCTCCCTAAAGAAATCACCGATAGTCAGCATTCGACGGTTATAGAGGTGACGAGCAAAAAACAGGCCCACCAATATGAGGCATAAAGATGAGCCAAAGGGATCAGATACGATTCCTCCTAAACCCTCTTTTAAGAAGGTTGCAGGAATGCCTAAAACCGCCTCCGAGCCAAACCAAGTAGCAAATACGGTGGCGGTAACAATAGGCAAAGGGAGGCTATGACCCGCTGCGGCAAAGTCAGCAGTGTTTTTGACTCGTAGCGCAGCCCATAGGCCAATGCCTACAGAAACCACCCAATAGATGATGACAAACCAAATCAACATCGCCTAATTTCTCCTTCTGGAATTTGCACAAATTATATGGCTTTGTTACTTATGTCATTTAAGCAATTAGGGCTAAATTTGGGCATGCTGGTCTGACATAATTCAGGGGTGAATTCCGCCATGCACCCTAACGAGAACCCCAATAGCGATTTAGCCTATCAAAAAGCGATTTTGGGTTCTGTATCGCGCACTTTTGCGCTCACAATTCCTCTCTTGCCGCCAGCGATTGAAGTGGTAGTGGGCAATACCTACTTACTGTGCCGTATTGTCGACACTATTGAGGATGCAGCTGAACTCAATCCAGCAGAAAAGCAGGGTTTATCTAAACTATTTTTGGAGGCAACGCTAGGGACCATTCCAGTAGCGTCATTTGTAGGCCCCTGCCTAAATGCTCTAAAAGGCTATTCCAATGTCGATGAGCTGGATTTAATTGCACACACCCCTACTGTTCTTCGCATTCTGCACACCTTCCCAGATAGGGATCGGGCAGCCATTAGCCGCTGTGTTTCGATTATGTCTGACGGTATGTCCCATTTTCATAGTCGACAAACGCAAACAGGGCTAAAAGACCTCGCAGAATTTGAAGAGTATTGCTATGTAGTAGCTGGCGTAGTGGGAGAGTTATTGACAAGCATCTTTAGCCACTACTCCCCTGAGTTTGCAAAACGTATTCAAGGTCATGAGCAACTAGCTATCGCTTTTGGTCAAGCCTTGCAAATGACCAATATTCTGAAAGACTCGCCAGCAGATCATGCGCGTGGAGTCTCTTGGAAACCAGCGCAGATAAGCGAAGTAGAGCTTCTGAAGATTGCCTACGAAAAACTTCAACACTCCATGAGCTACATTAATTTGCTTCCAGAGAGTGAAATAGGCATGAGACGCTTCTGTTTCCTAGCATTCGGGCTTGCGGTCATGACACTTGAAAAAATTGCCAGCAGAAAAGAATTTAGCAATCAGTCTGAGGTGAAACTTTCTAGAAATTCTGTTTGGATTTTCTATGCCTTCACAAAGATTGCGGCTGGGAACACACTTCTGATGAAATCATTCTTTTATGCAGCATCTAAGCAACTTAGAAAACTCTCGGCAATGACTTGTTAGAGCACACCCTCATGCTTTAAGAGCCAAATTTTGATCTGACGATAAAAACCTGGGCTATCTTCTTTCATAAAACCCCCAAGACCTTGTGCAGAAACTACTCTATGGCACGGGGTAATCAAAGGATAAGGATTGGCACCGCAAGCAGTCCCAACTGCGCGAGGCCCGCTTTTAATCTTTTTTGCAATCTCACCATAGGTGATTGTCTTTCCCGCCTCAATACCTAGGGTGGCATTCCAAACTTTTTGCTGATGAGCCGTTCCGGCAGGCTTGAGCGGAACATCAAATATGGATAAAGCATTATTGAAGTATTGAGTGCACTGTTTTGAGAAAGCTTTCGCCAACGCATTTCCCGGAGGAATCAAGGCAGCACTTGGAGGCAGATAATCGATTTTTGAGATCATCAAACTCCCGTCCACTAACTCTGTTTGCACGCCTAGACGCCCAAAAGGGGTGGATATGACGCAATACTCGACTGATCTAAGGGTAGACATGCAGAAGATTCTGACACAGATTGAGGGGTAAATTCATACAGGATTCCGATATAGCTATAGCTAGTGAAATGGCACTTTGCTATATTGGTTGTTCCTTATTCTCTGCAGGCACAACTGATGGACACTTTTTTTGATGATTGGCCGTTTATTGGCCAAGTCGCATTAGTCCTATTTCTACTCGCACTGTCTGGCTTCTTTTCTATGGCCGAGACCAGCATGCTTTCATCCAATCGTCATCGTCTGCGGGCTATGGCTCATGGTGGTAATGCTGGAGCTGCACTTGCCGAACGACTATTAAAGCGAATGGATTCACTGCTTTCAGTATTACTGATATCCAATAACCTCATCAATACCATCCTACCAATTTTAGTTACTGGTATTGCTTTACATATTTTTGGTGATAGCGGCCTAGTACTATCCATTGCCACATTGGTTGTTGCACTACTCATCATTATTTTTAGCGAGATCACTCCGAAAGTGATCGGCGCAGCTTTTCCAGAAAAAATTGCAAGTAGTGTTGGCTGGTTCATTCTCCCCCTCACTTTTGTACTAAAGCCACTACTCTGGTTCATCAATAGCTTTGTATCGGGGTTGATGAAGGTCTCAGGATTACAAGCATCAACTGATAACGGGGTGATGAGTAAAGAAGAATTACGTAGCTTAGTTCTGGAATCTAATCGCTTTGTTTCTGCACATCATCGCAATATCTTGTTAAATCTTTTCAATCTTGAAAATATTTTGGTTGATGATGTGATGACGCCACGCACAAAAATCGAAGTTCTGGATCTCTCTCGCCCTATTAACGAGGTGGTCGAACAATTAGAAACCTGCTATCACAACAAACTTCCAGTATGCGATGGTGACTCTGAGCGTATCGTTGGAATTCTATCTGTAAAAAAAGCACTCTCATTACTAGGTAATGTAGAGCTTCATCATGAAGACTTCAGATCCTTACTTAATGAGCCCTACTTTATTCCCAGCGGGACGCCTGTTCTGCAGCAGATGCAATTTTTCCAAGATAATCAACAACGCTTAAGCTTAGTAGTGAATGAATATGGTGAAGTCCTAGGTCTAGTTACTTTTGAAGATATCGTTGAAGAACTGATCGGCGAGTTCACCACCTCATTCTCCAATCTTTCTAATGACCCTCATTGGCTGGCTAATGGAACTTACCTTGCTAGCGGTACCGCCTCTTTGCGAGATTTAAATCGTCTACTAAAGTTAGAGCTTCCACTCGATGGTCCCCGCACCTTAAATGGCCTCATCCTAGAAAAGCTCGAAGCGATTCCTGATTACGATGTCAGTATTCGAATTGCTGGTGTAGTAATGGAGATCGTGCAGTTTGATGAGCATGGCGTGAAAACAGTGAAGCTGCACCAACCCCTCACTCAACCGAATCAAGATTGAGCGACTTACTGCATGACTCTCACATTATTCGGACCTGGCATGACATCGCTGTTGATGCATTAAATAATCGGGCTACGGATATTCATATTGAGGCGAGATCTCAAGAAACAGTAGTACGCACGAGAATAGATGGTCTTCTCACCCTACAAAACCAATACCCTATTGATTTTCATGAGCGACTAATAACGCGCATCAAAATATTGGCGCGTCTTGACATTGCAGAAAAACGTCTGCCTCAAGATGGGCGACTTCTGATTGGCTATAACTTTAGCCACCCCAATATTGATTGCCGAGTATCCATTCTTCCCACCTTGCATGGTGAAAAAGCAGTAGTACGTATTTTACCTAGCTGCTTAGAAGATTTAGCGTTAGATCAAATTGGCTTACTACCGGAGCAACTGGGAATAGTTCAAGAGGCCATTAGTCAATCCAATGGATTGATTTTAGTAACGGGGCCTACCGGAAGTGGTAAGACGCGAACCTTGTACAGTTGTTTGACCTCATTGAACCAAGTGCAACGTAATATTTGCTCAGTCGAAGATCCGATTGAAATCCGACTGCCTGGAATAAATCAAGTGGCTTATCACCCAAAAGCAGGGTTAGATTTTCCAACCATTATTCGTGCACTTTTGCGCCAAGATCCGGATGTCATCATGATTGGTGAAGTAAGAGATGCTGCAACTGCGCAACTTGCTATTCAAGCAGCACAAACAGGGCATTTGGTTTTAAGTACCCTTCATACACGCAATGCTATTGGCGCTTTAAGCCGACTCAAAACCCTTGGTTTAGATCAAGAATCTATTGAATCTTGTCTTCGTTGCGTCAGCTCTCAAAGATTAATTCGTAAACGCTGTAATCGATGTAATCTCATTCCAAGTAAGGTTCCTTGTAAGCTTTGTAAGGGATCAGGCTATTTTGGGCGTATTGGTGTCCATGAGGTTTTGGGAAGCAAACAGTTATTTGAATCAGCTCAAGCGCTAGATATCCACTCAGCAGGAACTCAATTACTAAAGTCCGGCTTAATAGATCAGATATCCCTAGATGCCGAGCTTGGCACTTGGCATTAGTCCGAATGCTTTTCAAGAAAAAACTCAGTAAGTCTGAGCAACTACATTTTGCGCAACAGATGCTTGTCCTTCTTCAGGCTGGACTTCCCTTGCTCAATGCCATCCAGCTATTAATTCAGTCTGCACCAAAACCCTGGCAAGCTTGGCTGGAAGATATTCGTGCACTACTTCAAAAGGGTAATAGCTTATCTTTTTGCCTGAGTGCACAGGATGGAAAATTTTCCCCAGAGTTTTCTAACCTCATCAGGGTCAGCGAGAGAACAGGTGATCTGGGCTTGGCGCTACACACAATTTCACAACAACTGGAAGCCCAGATTGAGTTGCGAAGAAAAATACAGCAGTCACTAACATATCCCATCATTACCTTAGTAACATCTTTTCTGCTTGTCCTAGTCATGATGATTTGGGTTGTGCCGGTATTTAAAGAGGTTTTTGGGCACTTTCAGGCTGAGCTACCAGCGCCAACCAGAATCCTCATCTTCATTTCTACAGGCATTCAAAATTACTTTATGGAAATATTGCTGAGCATTCTCTTCATGGCCACAGGCTTTGTGTATATCTGGCTCAAATCAAGCTCACTCCAAAAAAATTGTGATGCCCTCTTACTGCGCATTCCATTTTTTGGCAGCTTGTTTAGGCTAGCGACACTTAGCCATTGGTGTCGAACTTTAGGGCATCTCTTGGAAACTGGCTTACCACTCCCAGATGCGCTCAGGGTTACCGCACAGTCCTCCAATCACTGGGTGAGTCATGACTTCAGTGCTGAGATATTTAAACACCTCACTCGTGGCTGGCCCTTGGGAGAATCACTCAAACGAGCCGATCCTAAGTCAAGAATTCTTGATGTAGAAACATTACTGCTACTTCACTTTGGCGCTGAAAGTGGCGCATTGGCTGAGATGTTAAATAAGCGCGCTACAACTCTAGCATCCCAGCTGAGTTGCCGACTCAATACACTCAGTCAAAGTTTAGAACCCGCATTAATTCTCTTTGTTGGTGCCATTATTGGTACCTTAGTCATAATCCTATATCTACCCATATTTAGTTTAGGAAAAATCGTTTAGTGGATCCCAAAATAATCATCTGGATAATTCAATCTCTACTGATACTGGCTTTACTGTACTTAGCTCATATCGATTGGCACACTTTCCGTTTGCCGAATGCAATCACCTTCCCCTTGATCATTCTAGGTATTGCTTTTAACGTATTCTCAGACTTGCGCTTTGCTACCCCAAGCTCTGCATTCATTGGAGCATTTCTAGGGTACGGTTTGCTATGGGCATTAAATACTGGCTATCGCCTCCTGAAAAACCGCGATGGTATTGGCATGGGTGATGCCAAGCTCCTGGCGGCACTGGGTTCCTGGTTAGGCTGGAGCGCCCTACCCAGCATTCTCTTGATGGCTTCCGTTACGGGAATGCTGGGTGGCATCATTTTGCTCAAATTGCATGGACATCATTTACAGAAAGCATTTCCTTTTGGCCCCTTTTTAGCTATTGCTGGCATCATTGAGTTGTTATGGCCTCAACTCATTCAAACTTTGATTCTGCCCAATCTGATCTAAAAGCCTTGAAAGGGAAAATTCCTCTCATTGGCTTAACCGGTGGCATTGGGTCTGGAAAAACTGCAGTTAGTGACCTGCTGGGCGGGTACGGGGCTGGCACGATTGATACAGATAAGATCTCACATCAAATCACTGCCCCTGGCGGAAAAGCTATTCCACTGATTACCAAGGCCTTCGGGGCTGACTTTATTGATCCCCAAGGCGCTCTTAATCGACCTAAAATGCGGACTCTAGTCTTTGAAGATCCCAGTGCTCGTCAGGTTTTAGAGCAAATCACCCACCCCTTGATTCAAGAGGAAACTGCCAAGCAAGCCCATGAAATGGCCAAGTCTGGAGTGCCCTACCTTGTTTTTGTGGTTCCCCTGCTAATTGAATCTGGATTTTGGATCAAGCTAATTGACTATCTAGTGGTGGTAGATTGCCCAGAAGAAACCCAAATCCAACGAGTGATGCACCGCAACAATATGACACGCTCAGATGTGGAAAATATTCTCAAAGCGCAAACTAGCCGAAATGTTCGCCTAACAGCAGCCAATGCTGTAATTGAAAATCAAGGTAGCTTAGATGAGCTCAAACCAGCGGTTTTAAAACTGCACCATCAATTGCTCAAAATTTTAGAAGAACCTTTAAGTTCGTCATAGAATATAGGCTTGTGATTGTCTACGAATACCCTTTCAATGAATTAGTTCGAAGCATGCTTCGTCTTGAGTATTTGTTCGCCCGCTTTAATCACTTCCTCCGATCAGATGACCCTGAACTTCACCACAATGCGATTGCAATGTTGTTTGACCTGGGTGATATTGGTTCTAGAGGCGATATTAAGTCCCTGTTACTTAAAGAATTTGAGCGCCAAAGATATGCCTTAAATGGCTTAAAGTCCTCCCAAAAGGTAGATCAAGAAGCGCTTACACAAACACTGTCTGAAATTGACAAAGCTGCGCAAAATATTAATCAGTCTGTGGGTAAGCCTAATGCTGCAATTACCGAGAGTGAGTGGCTTAATGCTATTCGGACTCGGCTAATTATTCCTGGTGGAACAAGTCCGATTGATTTACCTAGCTACCATGCTTGGAAAAATACTTCTTCGACTCAGCGTAGAGAGTTGTTAGAAAAATACGTTGCACCGCTTTTGCCATGGCATGAAGCTTGTCAAATTTTCTTAAGATTACTGCGCCAATCTGGCGAAGCTAAAGACGTACTAGCACATCATGGTGCTTACCAACAAGCACCATCAGGCAAGGTATACCAATTGATGCGCATTGCCGTTGAGGATGACACCCTCTTCTCAGAGATCAGCGCCAATAAATATCTGCTCTCAATTCGCTTTCTGAAGATTGATCAAGATAAAAAACCGCAGACTATAAATGAGGATGTGCCTTTTAGAATCACCCTCTGCCAGCTCTAAATCTTTAGCTGTTTGAGCTTCTCTAGCATGGGCCATGCAGCCGGTAATAAGGGCTCTACCGTCGGAAGCGCATCTCCAAGCAGCTGCCAAGAGAGCACCTGACCCTCACAACCTGTAGGTACACCAGACCATTTTCGAATGATACTGACATGCAAGCGTACATAAGCATGTGGATAGTCATGCTCTAAGATAACCAACTCTTCGCTAGACTCAATATCGATTCCAAGCTCTTCTTGCAATTCACGTTTCAGGGCTGCGAAAACAGATTCACCAGCTTCAATTTTTCCACCCGGCACTTCCCAGTAGCCAGCATAAGGTTTGCCCTCTGGACGCTGACCTAAAAGATAGCGACCATCCGCATCCAACAGAATTCCAGCAGCAACTTCCGTCACACGGCGATTAGCGTCACTCATGAATCGTCAATGATTAAGCGGTATGTGAACCAGCCCAGTGCTTAGCAAACTGCCAAGCTACACGACCAGACCGCGAACCACGCTCTAAGGCCCAAACCAATGCATCAGCTCTAGCACTCTCAATCTGCGCATCACTTAAACCAAAATGGCGTAACCAATGGGCCACAATTTCTAGATACTCATCTTGTTTTGGTGGATAGAAAGAGAGCCATAAACCGAAACGCTCTGATAGAGAAATTTTTTCTTCCACGACTTCACCCGGATGAATTTCTCCATCATCGCCATGAACATAACCCTCGTTGTCCTTCATATATTCAGGCAAGAGATGACGTCGGTTAGAAGTGGCATAAATTAAGATATTGTCCACTTGAGCTGACACAGATCCATCCAAAGCAGACTTCATCGCCTTATAACCAGATTCACCATCCTCAAATGAAAGGTCATCACAAAAAATAATAAAGCGCTCTGGACGATCGGCTAATAAATCCGTAATGTCAGCTAAGTCTGCTAAATGCTCTTTTTCAACTTCAACTAAGCGCAAGCCTTGGCTAGCAAACTCATGTAAGCTGGCTTTAATAAGCGATGACTTTCCTGTACCACGTGCGCCCGTTAATAGAATATTGTTAGCAGGCTTCTTCTGAATAAAATTTTTCGTATTGTCACGAATCGCATCACGTTGACGATCGATATTTTTTAGATCTTCAAAGGAGATATCAGCGACATGCTTCACCGCCTGCAAAAAACCGATGCTCCCAAAGATACTATCGCGACGACGCCATCTAAAAGCAGTTGAAGATTTCCACTGCTCTTCGGTCAATGTTTTAGGTAAAAACGTTTCAAGATGACTTAAAAGTTGCTCTAATTTTTCATTCATATAACGAGTTCCTATGAGCGGTAATCAGCATTTATAGAAACGTAGTCATGCGATAGATCACAAGTCCACATTGTCTGCTGCGCTGATCCGCGACCTAGATCAATCTTTATAGTAATTTCTGGAGCCTGCATTACCCTTTGACCGTCAACCTCTTGGTAATCAGGATTGCGGCCACCATTCTTGGCAACCCACACATCTCCAAGCCACATTTGCACTTGGTTCACGTTAAGATCAGTAATTCCAGCATAGCCAATCGCAGCAAGGATACGACCTAAGTTAGGATCGCTCGCAAAGAAGGCTGTCTTTACTAAAGGTGAGTGGGCGATTGCCTCCGCTACTAAGCGACACTCCTCTACAGTCTTGCCGCCTTGAACATTAATCGTAATAAATTTTGTTGCGCCCTCACCATCTCTCACAATCATTTGAGCAAGCTTACGTGCAAGATCAATTAATGCAGTCCGAACTAAACCATAACCAACATCATCCTTTGATTTAATCTGCACGGCTGATTGACCAGTTGCCATGATGATGAATGAGTCATTGGTCGAGGTATCGCCATCAATCGTAATTGCGTTAAATGATTGATCAGCAACCTCTTGAGTCAATGCAGCAAGTAGGCCTGGTGCAAAACCAACATCAGTTGCGATGAATCCCAACATAGTTGCCATATTCGGGTGAATCATTCCTGCACCCTTGCAGATACCAGTAATTGTCACGGGGCCAGCTGGAGTTTGCACCATCATCGACGTCGCCTTAGGCTGCGTATCTGTTGTCATGATGGCTTCTGCTGCATCAAACCAATGGTCTTCGTCTAGATTGGTAACTGCTTTCGGTAAGGCAGAAATCAATTTATCAATTGGAAGTGGTTCTAAAATCACGCCAGTTGAAAATGGCAGAATTTGTTCTGGGTTGAGCTTAAGCTCTTTTGCTAACTCGGCACAAGTTCCCAAGGCATCTTTCATACCCCGTTCACCCGTTCCTGCATTGGCATTACCCGTATTCACCACCAGCGCCCGAATCTCGCCTTTAGCACCATCCAAAGCCAAATGCTCTCGGCAAACCTGAACCGGCGCAGCGCAGAAACGATTTAAGGTAAAAACACCGGCAACTTGTGAGCCGGGGACCAAGGTCATCACCAATAAGTCCTTGCGATTGGCTTTTTTGATACCCGCTTCGGCGATACCCAGCTGAAAACCTTTAACAGGCTTTAGTTGGTCTTTTTGGGGGAGCGGTAGGTTGACTGTCATGATCTGACAATTGTAGAGGAGACATTGCAGAGCTGCCAGGTCTGGCAGCTCCTTTTAAATTCTATTCGGCTTAACTTAACGCGCCGCAGCAGTTCTTGTACTTCTTACCACTTCCGCAGGTACAAGGATCATTGCGACCCACCTTAGGACCAGAACGTAATGGGGCTGGAGCAATTTCGATGGCTGCGCCACGATCGCCAGTCGACCCAGCTACTTCAAGATCTGCATCGGCATGTTGATATTGCACATCTGAGAGTTTGGCTAAATCCTCATTGATTGACTCGGAGGCCTGATCTAACTCACTGGCACTACGAATCTGCACCGTCATGATGCTTTTCACAACATCATTCTTGATGACATTGAGTAGCTCACCATACAGCTCAAATGCTTCGCGGCGGTACTCCTGCTTTGGATCCTTTTGAGCATAGCCACGTAAATGGATGCCTTGGCGCAAATGATCTAAGGCAGCTAAGTGTTCACGCCAATGGGTATCTAAACTGTAGAGCAAAACTGAGCGCTCAAACCCAGCGAAAGATGTGCGTCCGGAAAGTTCTACTTTTGCATCATAAATTTCTTTTGCGACTGCTAGTACACGATTAACAATTTGCTCATCGTCCATAGAAGCAGCATTTTCAACCCAATTTTTCAGATCGACCGTTAAACCCCAGTCGCTAGCTAATACATTCTCTAGGCCAAGTAAGTCCCATTGCTCCTCCATAGACTCCAAAGGAATATATAGAGCGCAAATGCCACGCAATACATCTTCGCGCAAGTTAGCAATCAGATCTCCAACATCGCTACTTTCCAATACCTCATTTCTGAGTCGATAAGTTTCTTTACGCTGATCATTAGCAACGTCGTCGTATTCCAATAATTGCTTACGAATATCAAAGTTGCGACCTTCAACCTTGCGCTGAGCAGACTCAATAGAGCGAGTCACCATACCCGCTTCAATCGGCTCGCCATCCGGCATCTTGAGACGATCCATGACTGCGCGCAGACGATCACCAGCAAAAATACGTAAAAGCGAATCATCTAAAGAAAGATAGAAGCGGGAAGAGCCTGGGTCACCCTGACGACCAGCACGACCACGAAGCTGATTATCGATACGACGACTCTCGTGGCGCTCTGTACCAATAATATGCAAACCACCAGCAACTAACACTTGATCATGCAAGCTTTGCCACTCATCCTGCAAGGTCTTAATCTTGGCCGCTTTTTCTGCATCTGAAAGAGCAGCATCGGCCTCAATTAAGGAAGATTGCTTACCAACATTGCCGCCCAAAACGATATCTGTTCCACGGCCCGCCATATTGGTAGCAATGGTGATCATCTTAGGTCTACCAGCTTGAGCGATGATCTCGGCTTCGCGAGCATGCTGTTTCGCATTCAAGACCTGATGGGATAGTTGACGCTGCCCTAACAAACCTGCAATGAGTTCTGAGTTCTCAATCGAAGTTGTACCCACCAAGACAGGCTGCCCACGCTTGTAACAATCCTCAATATCCTTAATCACTGCATCGTAACGCTCGCGTGATGTCTTATAGATCTGATCTTGGCGATCTTTTCTTTGGCTAATACGATTTGGAGGAATGACTACAGTCTCAAGACTATAGATTTCCTTGAACTCATAAGCTTCAGTATCGGCAGTACCAGTCATACCGGCCAACTTGCCATACATCCTGAAGTAGTTCTGGAAAGTGATCGTGGCTAGGGTCTGATTCTCATTCTGAATCTGCACACCTTCTTTTGCTTCTACAGCTTGATGCAAACCATCAGACCAACGACGACCCTGCATTAAGCGTCCCGTGAACTCATCAACAATGATGACTTCATTATTTTGAACGACATATTGCTGATCGCGGTTGTAAAGAGTATGCGCACGCAGTGCTGCGTAAACGTGGTGCATCAAAGTAATATTTTGTGGGGCGTACAAGGAGTCGCCATCATTCAAGGCGCCAATCTCAACTAAGACTGTCTCAGCCTTGTCATGGCCGCGCTCTGTTAAATAAACTTGATGGGACTTTTCATCAACCCAGTAGTCGCCTGGCTTTTCAACACCAGTGCCATCTGCTTTCTCTTCACCGATTTGGCGCTCCAGATAAGCCGGCAATGCATTGATCTTAATATACAAATCAGTATGGTCTTCAGCCTGACCCGAAATGATCAATGGGGTGCGCGCCTCATCAATCAAAATAGAGTCAACCTCGTCAACAATTGCATAGGCTAGGCCACGCTGAACACGCTGACCCAAGTCTTGCACCATGTTGTCACGAAGGTAATCAAAACCAAATTCGTTATTGGTTCCGTAGGTAATATCAGCTGCGTAAGCCTCTTGCTTAGTGGTGTGATCCATTTGAGATAGATTCACACCAACCTTCATTCCCAGGAAGTTATAGAGCGTTGACATCCACTCGGCATCGCGCTGAGCCAAGTAATCGTTTACTGTAATGACGTGAACACCCTTACCTGTGAGGGCATTTAAATAGACAGGGAGCGTAGCAGTTAAGGTCTTACCTTCACCAGTTCCCATTTCAGCAATCTTGCCTTGATGTAGTGCAAGGCCACCCATCATCTGCGCATCAAAATGGCGCATCTTCATCACTCGTGTACTTGCTTCACGAACTACAGCGAAAGCTTCTGGAGCAATATCATCCAATGACTCACCTGCGGCTAAACGTGACTTGAACTCAGCAGTTTTTGCTTGCAGTGCGGCATCATCCAAAGCTTGCAGGCTAGGCTCGAAAGCGCTAACTTTAGCAACTACTTTGCGATACTGTTTTAAGAGGCGGTCGTTACGACTGCCGACCAGGGTTTTAAGAAGACCGATTACCATGGGATATTGAAGTAAATTAAGAACTTGAGTTTATCACCCGCACCCTCTTTTTATATGAACTTTGCCCCTAAACCTATTCGTACGAAAGCCGCCCATGACTGGTTGGAGTATTTGCGCGAGTCGGAGGGCTTGGGTGGAATTCTTGCCAAAACCGAAGATCTGGCCAAACTTAAAATTGCCCTGAAAGGGGCTCTATTCGAATTAGATTTAGACAATTTAGCGCCCAAAATTGAGGCTGGGTGGCGTTCTGGAGCTCAAAATGAGCTCTTTTTACTAGTAAACGGAGCGAGTATTGCGACCCGTCTTCAGCAAGTTTTACCCAGTTTAATCAACGAGTTAGCTAAAAAAGGAATTGTCTGCGCTAGCATTAAGGTACGCCTTAAGCCAGTGCCACCCAACTGGGAAATCAAGCCTCGCGAGGGACTCCAGGCTAAGCAAAAACCAAGAGGCTTCAATGCTGTTGCAAGGGCTTCTTGGGAATCATTATTGAATAAATTAGCACCTGATTCGGATCTACATAAGGCGGTTGAACGCCTACTTCAGAGCAAGCCTAAATAAACCTAGAAAAAGAGGGGTTGACTCTCTTTGGAATAGGCTGCGGGAGCCTTATTTTCCGTAAAACTGCTAATTTCATAAGAGCTAGGATCTTCCAAAAGCTTACGCAAGAGCGCGTTATTTAAGGCATGTCCTGATTTTTCAGCAACATAGGAACCCACAATCGGATGCCCAACTAAATATAGGTCGCCAATGGCATCCAAGATTTTATGACGCACAAACTCGTCTTCGTAACGTAACTCTTCGTTATTGAGAATACGATGCTCATCGAGCACGATCGCGTTATCCAAGCTTCCGCCTCGCGCCAATCCCATTTCTCGCAAGGCCTCAACCTCGTGAGCAAAGCCAAAGGTTCGGGCACGACCAATCTCACTACGATAAGCATGCTCAGCAAAGTCCACCACAAAACGTTGACCAGTTTTATCTACTGCCGGATGTTTAAAGTCAATGGTGAAGTCCAACTTAAAACCGAAGAAAGGCTCTAGGCGTGCAAGCTTATCGCCTTCCTTCACCTCTACAGGTTTTTTAATCACCACAAAGTGTCTGGAAGCTTCTTGCTCAGCTATACCGGCTGATTCCATTAGAAACAAAAATGAGGCTGCGCTGCCATCCATGATGGGCACCTCTTCGCCATCAAGCTCAATTAATAAATTATCAAGTCCTAGGCCCGCACAAGCTGAAAGCAAATGCTCCACAGTGGAGACACGCACGCCATCCTTTTGTATCACGGAGGCTAAGCGGGTATCGCAAACCGCCAGAGCAGTGGCCGGTACAACCGATTGCTCCGGGGTATCTACACGTACAAATACAATTCCTGAATTTACCGGGGCAGGCTTAATAGATAAGGTCACCTTGCGCCCAGAGTGCAAGCCAATCCCCACGGTTTTAATCGGGGCGGCGATTGTGCGTTGCTTCATCATGGTTTATCTAAATTCAGGAATGATTTATTAAAGCTTTTTTAAGACAGAAGCGGCATCGCTTACTTCAAATTTGCCAGGCGCTTCGCGATCCAAGGTTGTCACAACACCATCTTCAACAATCATGGCATAGCGATCCGAACGAACACCCAAACCACGAGCGGTCAAATCTAACTCCAGGCCAAGTTTCTTTGTAAATTCCGCACTACCATCACCCAGCATGCGAATCTTTTTGCCAACCTTTTGATCTCGGCCCCAGGCACCCATAACAAATGGATCGTTTACAGAAACACACCAAATTTCATCAACGCCTTTTGCTTTGATTGCATCAAAGTGCTCAACATAGCTAGGCACGTGCTTTGCTGAACAAGTTGGCGTGAATGCTCCAGGTAATGCAAAGATCACTATCTTTTTACCGGCAGTGAGTTTTTCAACTTCAAATGCGTTTGGTCCGATAGCGCAACCTTCACTCGCTTCATCCAAAAACTCATAAAGAGTAGCGTTTGGTAATTTTTGTCCGACTGCAATCATAAAGTCTCCAATCAAATAGTTGTCATGAATATGCCAACGCTAGCGCGGGATTCGTCGTCCGGAGGGGCGCCGCGCTGGCATTCTGCATGATCTATTGTATTGAGCAGTGGTTTAATCTGCTTGCTTACGTAAAAAAGCTGGGATTTCGTAGTAATCAGCCCCTTTATCCAGCATGTTTTTTGCCTGTGGAGAGCTATCAGCACCCAATGCAGGGGCAGGTGTAGCTTCACGAGAACTACGGAATACACGTGGCAAATCATATTGACTGTAATCAACTCCACTGGAGGTGGGTTGAGTAGCTGTCAAGGGTGCACTCCCCGTGCCTGTCATTGCCAAACCGGCGCTAGCGCTCAGAGCTGAATCTAAATTAACCCTACTGATTGCTGCTGAAGCGCTTGCTGGAGCAAAGCTATTTAAGTCAGCCATTGTTGGCATCGCATCATGCGTACCAGTAGCTTGTCTCCAAACCACTTCTGGTTGATGATGTTGGCGTGCTTGTGGATTATTCAAACCAGTAGCAACAACAGTGACACGCAATGCATCCCCTAAGCTCTCGTCATACACAGTACCGAAAATCACAGTAGCATCATCTGCAGCATAGCCACGAATTGCCGCCATTACTTCGCGAGTTTCTGACAATTTCAATGAACGGCTAGCAGTGATATTGACCAATACACCACGTGCACCAGACAAATCGACGCCCTCGAGAAGTGGTGAAGCAACTGCAGCTTCAGCAGCTAAGCGTGCGCGGTCCATGCCGGAAACTGTTGCAGTTCCCATCATTGCCTTGCCTTGTTCGCCCATCACTGTTTTCACATCCTCAAAGTCGACGTTGATCAAACCTTGCACGTTAATGATTTCTGCAATACCTGAAACAGCGTTATGCAATACATCATCAGCGCATGCAAATGCCTTATCAAACTCTGCATCTTCACCCATGACTTCAAAGAGCTTTTCATTGAGAACTACAATTAATGAATCAACATACGCTTCGAGTTCGGTAGCTCCATTCTCCGCAACCTTGAGACGCTTAACGCCCTCAAAATCAAATGGTTTGCTAATCACACCGACAGTCAAAATACCCATCTCTTTAGCAACTTGAGCGACAATTGGCGCTGCACCAGTACCTGTGCCACCACCCATACCAGCAGTGATGAACACCATGTGCGCACCTTGCAACGTATCTGCAATACGTGCACGCGCTTCTTCAGCGGAAGCTGCTCCGATTTCAGGTTTTGCGCCAGCACCGAGTCCGCTAGAACCTAGTTGCAAATTCACAGATGCCTCAGAACGCTGTAAAGCGCCAGCATCGGTGTTCATGCAAATAAACTCTACGCCATTAACACCACGACGAATCATGTGCTGAACTGCATTACCACCTGCTCCACCAACTCCAACCACTTTAATAATGGTTTTTCCAGCTGTTTCTTGATCTAACATTTCAAATTCCATATACCCTCCTAGGTAATAAGTACTACATTGACGACGACGAAAAACTTAAAAATTTCCTGCGAACCATTCCTTCATGCGCGAAATCACACTTTGTAACGCGCCTGATTGCGATACTCGACGACCACGCAACAACTGCGCCTGGCCTTCCATCAATAAACCGATACTGGTAGCAAAACGGGGGCTTCGTAAAACCTCATGTAGATGACCACGGTACTCGGGGGTACCAATACGCGCTGGACGTAAGAAGACTTGCTCAGCAAGCTCAACCATCCCCGGCATTAAAGAGGTCCCACCAGTCAGGACGATTCCTGAAGACACCATATCTTCGTAACCAGAATCACGAATTACACCCCGTACCAAAGTGAACAACTCCTCAACACGTGGTTCGATCACGGCAGCTAAAGCTTGTTTTGACATCGGTCGTGGTTCTCGATCACCAACACCTGGGACATCAATCATGGTGGCTGGATCTGCCATATCTTGGCGAGCAATACCATATTGAATCTTGAGATCTTCTGCATCAATAGTCGGGGTACGTAATGCCATGGCAATGTCATTAGTTATTTGATCGCCCGCAATTGGAATTACGGCAGTATGTCGAATGGAACCTTGGCAGTAAATCGCAATATCAGTTGTACCGCCGCCAATATCTACTAAGACAACGCCCAACTCTTTTTCATCTTCAGTTAATACAGCCAAACTAGATGCGAGCGGCTGCAAGATAAGATCATTTACTTCTAAGCCACAACGACGTACACACTTCACAATATTTTGTGCGGCACTAACAGCACCAGTAACAATGTGTACTTTCACTTCGAGGCGCAAGCCGCTCATACCAATAGGCTCACGCACATCTTCCTGTCCATCAATAATGAATTCCTGAACAAGAATATGGAGAATTTGCTGATCCGTTGGAATATTGATTGCTTTAGCAGTTTCTAAAACACGCTCAACATCGCCAGCGCTAACTTCTTTATCCCGTATTGCCACCATACCGCTGGAGTTAAAACTCACAATGTGATTTCCAGCAATACCGGTAAAGGCCTGCACGATCTGGCGGTCAGCCATGACTTCGGCTTCTTCAAGCGCTTTCTGAATAGACTGAACTGTAGCTTCAATATTGACAACTACACCCTTCTTCAAACCTTTGGACGCAGTTTGACCAACGCCAACAACATTAAATTGGCCGTCAGCTGCTAACTCAGCAACCAAAGCAACCACCTTGGATGTTCCAATATCTAATCCGACCAATAAATCGCGGTTGTCTTTACTCATTCTCATTCCTCATTGCTTCTGCTCGCTTTTTTTGCTATCTGCTTCATTTTTTTTCAAGCTTGCCGAAGCAAGATGCACTGCAAAACCATTTGCATATCGCAGATCGATTGCATCTATCCGGTTAGCCCACTTCTCTTGTACCTGCGGCCAATATTTAAAGAGACGTGCCACACGATCTTCAGTTAATGTTTTGTCTGAATTCTCTTCATCCCTACCGAATTCCACTTTCATACCATTAGATAGTTTTACGTGCCATGCGTAACGATCAGAGAGGGTTAAGCTTTTTACTTCTGCACTCCAAGGCTTAAACCAAAAGTTTGCTCTCTCGTACAAGCGCATCACTTCTTTACTGGCATCTTCTGGCCCAGAGAAATCAATTAAAGTAATACCATCTCCCACATCAGAAACGCGCCCAGCAAAGAGCTCGCCATGGGTATTCATTAAGGTGTGACTATCAGCACCACCCCAAGTACCAAAGGGCTTTTGCTCTTCAATACTCACAATCAATCCGTTAGGCCAAACTCTGCGAACGTTTGCATGACGCACCCAAGGCATCGACTCAAAGCCACGTTTGACATCCTCTAATCTCACGCTAAAGAAATTACCTTGGACCGTCTCTAAAACCTGCTGTTTAACTACAGGTTTATTAATATGTTTAAGCGATTGGCCGGCCACAGGCTCTATTACCACTTGGCGTAATGCAAATACCGGACGCTGACTCAACCACACCAAAACTCCAAAGAAAACCATGACTGCAAAACAGCGCATCAAGAAACGGCTCAGCTTTTGCATCCGCTCTGGATAATTCCAAAGTGGAGAAGCTAGTGAAGCAACTACCTCACTGAAACCATTTAAGAAAGCACTGATGCGACTCATAATTACGCAGCGCCTTTACTATTGATAGTTTGGCTAATGACCCAGAGAACTAATTCGGCATACTCAATACCAGCTGCTTTTGCTGCCATGGGCACCAACGAATGTGAGGTCATGCCTGGAGAGGTATTCATCTCCAGGAGATAAGGTTTGCCAGTTTTTTGATCGAGCATTACATCAGCTCGACCCCAAGTTTTACAACCAAGCGCACGATAAGCAGCTAACGCTAATTCTTGAACTGCTTTATTTACTTCTGGCGCAAGTCCAGTTGGGCATAGGTATTTGGTCTCATCAGAAAAATACTTATTGTGAAAATCGTAATTAGCTTCTGGTGGAATGATTTTGATTACAGGCAAGGCTTCAGCATTTTCTCCAAATCCAACCAGCGGACAAGTCAACTCGTCACCGACAATACAAGTCTCTGCAATCACCTTTTTATCCATTCTGGCAGCTAACTTATAGGCAGCAGGCAATTCTTCAACCGACTTCACTTTAGTTAAACCAAGTGATGAGCCTTCATGTGCAGGC
This sequence comes from Polynucleobacter sp. JS-Mosq-20-D10, assembly GCF_018687755.1. NCBI lineage: Bacteria > Pseudomonadati > Pseudomonadota > Betaproteobacteria > Burkholderiales > Burkholderiaceae > Polynucleobacter > Polynucleobacter sp. JS-Mosq-20-D10. Next base: position 163,113 of record NZ_CP061305.1, on the reverse strand, counting down.
TTCACAATTAATGGCAAGCCTAAATGCTTCACTACTGCATTCCAATCGCTATCGGCTTTAAGCTCCTCAAATTCTGGAGTTGAAAGACCGCTACTAAGCCAGACAAGCTTGGTTGCAATTTTGTCGATCGCTAATGCGGATGCCAGTACACCACTACCGGTATAAGGTATACCTAAGAGCTCCAGCAATCCTTGAATAGTGCCATCTTCGCCGTAGCGTCCATGCAAGGAAATAAATACACGGTCAAATTTTTCTTGGGCCAACTCAGTTGGGCAACGTAATCCTGGGTCGAATGGGTGCGCATCCACCCCTTTCGAGAGCAGCGCTTCTAATACGCCATTACCTGACATCAATGAAATCTCTCGCTCACCAGAGCGACCACCCAGCAAAACGCCTACTCGACCTAATGATTTGATATCCAAGTGAGCGAGATCACGCTTCACACGTTCGCCCCATGAATACATTTTCATGTTTTGATTAGACATGTTTCGTCTCCGCCAATACATGAGGTAATCCAGCGATCGAGCCAGCGCCCATCGTGATTAAGACATCACCATCACGCAATAAAGTACTGAGTTTTTCTGGCATTTCTGCGACGCTTGACGCAAAAGCTACGGCTGTGCCATCTAAAAAAGAGGCAGTAGTCTTATCAGCGGTGAGTGCAGCTTTCATCAGGCTTTGACCATCTGCACCCAGAATCTTTGCCTCACCAGCTGGATATACTTCAGTTAACACGAGTGCATCAAAGTTTTTTAACACTTGCACAAATTCACCAAAACAATCACGAGTTCTTGTAAAGCGATGGGGTTGGAATGCTAATACCAAACGACGGTCTGGATAAGCGCCACGAGCTGCAGATAAAGTAGCCGCCATCTCAACAGGATGATGTCCGTAATCATCTATTAATGTGAAGCTTCCGCCAGAGGCCAATGGAATTTCTCCATACCTTTGGAAGCGGCGACCAACGCCACTAAATTCAGATAAAGCCTTCACAATAGCCTCATCGCTAACACCCAATTCCGTTGCAATACCAATTGCTGCTAATGCATTTTGAACATTGTGTAGACCAGGCAAATTTAATTGCACCTCAAGACGACCTGGCTTATTGCCATGACGGCGCACAGTTTTACGCTCAACCGTAAAGTGCATACGAGTACCTTCAGCCCGCACATTACTTGCACGAATATCTGCATCCTCAGATAAGCCGTAGCGCAATACTGGCTGCGATACAAATGGAATAATGTCGCGAACGTTTGCATCATCAATACATAGCACCGCAACGCCATAAAAGGGCATGCGCTGGATAAATTGGACAAAGGCTTGCTTTAACCTTGCCATGTCATGCTGATACGTATCCATATGATCAGCATCAATATTAGTGACAACTTCCATGGCTGGGAATAATTGCAGGAAAGAGGCATCAGACTCGTCCGCTTCAACCACAATAAAGTCACCCTGGCCTAAGCGTGCATTAGCACCTGCAGAATTTAACTTACCGCCAATAACGAAGGTTGGATCTAAACCGCCTTCAGCTAAGACTGAGGCAACTAAACTGGTCGTCGTTGTTTTGCCATGAGTACCTGCAATTGCAATACCCTGCTTTAAGCGCATAAGCTCACCGAGCATAACAGCCCGCTGAATAACAGGAACTTTGGCTGCGCGAGCGGCTAACACTTCGGGGTTATTACCTGCAACTGCAGTAGAAATGACTACTGCCTCTGCAGTACCAATATTTTTAGGGTCATGCCCAATATGAATCACTGCACCCAAATCTTTTAGTCGCTTCGTTACAGCGCCTTCAGCTAGGTCAGATCCAGATACCTGATATCCCAGATTCAGTAAGACTTCGGCAATACCACTCATACCTGCGCCACCGATACCAACAAAATGGATTTGCTGAACGATATGTTTCATATACCTACTCCTGCACAGTCTGCACATACTTCAGCCACACGCTGAGTTGCATGAGGCTTAGCTAAAGCATGAGCACGTTTAGCCATCACTTGTAAATCTCGGCGGCTAAAGTTTTGAATCATAGATGCCAGATCTTGCGGATTGAGATCTTGTTGTGGCAACAAAATGGCTGCATCTGCATCCGATAAAAATCGTGCATTTGCAGTCTGATGATCATCAATTGCATATGGAAATGGGATCAGACAAGATGCCACACCACATGCCGCTATCTCTGAAACGGTCATTGCACCAGAGCGGCAGATCACCAGATCTGCTTGGGCATAGGCACTTGGCATATCGTCAATGAAAGGACGAATATCAGCAGTAACACCTAAGTTGGTATAACGCTGCTGTAGATCTGCGAGATGCTTATCGCCTGCCTGGTGAATTACATGGGGTCGCGCACTTTTATCCATCAATGCCAAGGCTGCTGGAATGACTTCATTTAAGGCGGTGGCACCTAAGCTTCCACCCACAACCAAAATCGACAGGGGGCCGATGCGCTCTTCATAACGTTTTTCTGGCGCGCCTACAGTTTCAAATTCTTCACGGATTGGATTGCCTACCCATTCAGCGTGAGCCATCGTATCTGGAAATCCAGTCAAGGTTCGCATAGCAATTTTGGCTAAAGCGCGATTGGCGCTTCCCGCAACGGAGTTAGCTTCATGCAGAACTAGCGGCCTCTTCAAAAACTTTGTCACTAGACCACCAGGAAAAGTAATGTAACCACCCATACCTAAAACTACATTTGGCTTGATGCGGCGCATGATCTTCCAACTCTGCATACAGGCTCTTGCAAGATTAAATGGCAACATCAATATCGCTTTGATGCCTTTGCCACGCAAGCCGCCAAAGTTAACCGCCTCAAATGGGAAGTCGCAAGCTTTTACTAGGCGAAACTCCATCCCGCTTTGATTACCAAGCCAAGATACATTCCAACCACAAATTCTCAGGTATTCAGCAACAGCTAGCCCCGGGAAAATATGTCCTCCAGTACCGCCGGCCATAATCAAGATGGATGGCTTGGTCATAGCTTCCCACCCCGCATTAAGATTCGGTTTTCGTAATCAATCCGAAGTAGCATTGCTATGGCAACGGCATTCATCAAGATTCCTGAGCCGCCATAACTCACAAGTGGGAGTGTCAAGCCTTTCGTAGGAAGTAAGCCTAAGTTCACACCCATATTGATAAATGCTTGCCAACCAATCCATATCGCCACACCTTTAGCGGCAAGACCCGCGAAACTGCGATCTAATTGCAATGCAGTACGGCCAATCAGGAATGCGCGACGCACAATCCAGTAGAACAAGAAGATCATGACCACTACACCGACAAATCCAAGCTCTTCACCAATCACCGCCATGATGAAATCGGTATGCGCCTCAGGTAGGTAATGTAATTTTTCAACGCTACCGCCTAGGCCTAGACCAAACCATTCACCACGACCAAATGCCATCAGAGAGTGGGTTAACTGGTAGCCTTTATTAGCTGCATTGTCGACCTGCCAAGGATCAATAAAAGCCATAATTCGCTTTTGACGGAAAGGTGAGAAGGCAATAATTGTTACTGCACTTAAAATTCCGACCGCCAATAATCCACCAAATAATTTAGCGTTAATACCACCTAAAAATAAAATTCCAAATGCAATGAGCGATATCACTACAAGTGCACCCATATCTGGCTCAGCCATCAGCAAGCCACCAACTAAGGCAACAGCAATACCCATTGGTAGCATGCCTTTAACGAATGAGTGGAGATATTCTTGGCGTTGAACTGTATAGCTTGCAGCAAATATCACTGCAGCAAACTTCATTAATTCAGATGGCTGGAAGTTCATGAGGCCTAATGGAATCCAACGCTTGGCACCATTAACACCCTTTCCAATGCCAGGAATGAGTACAGCAATTAACAGCAAGACAGTGAATCCAAAAATCACTGGGGAGTAGCGATCCCATACCTGTGTTGGGATCTTAAACACCCAAATAGCAACACCAATCGCAATTGCCAATGAAATGCAATGGCGAATTAAGAAAAAATTACTACTGTAATTTGCGTACTTAGGGCCATCTGCCAAAGTAATGGAGGCTGAATACACCATGACCAAACCGATAAGGGCTAAAGATAGCACTGCCCAAACCAATAGCTGGTCATAGTCCATCATGCGTGAGCGCGTTTGCTCAACGCCAGAAACCGCATCTCTCAAGCCACTACGGAAATTATCTATTCCGTCTCTGGAGAAATTCCAGAAGCGGCCAAGGCCTAAACGATTCTCAGGAAAAAGTTTTTCCTTCAAATTCATGCATCAGCTCCTTCGAATTGCATTCCCAATTCTTGAACTTCAGCAATAAATACCTCAGCACGTGCCACGTAATCACTGAACTGATCAAAGCTAGCACAAGCCGGTGATAACAAAACGATATCGCCTGACTGAGCTTGTTTTGCGGCTTGCGCTACTGCGTTTTTCAGAGTCTCACTCATGACATATGGCACTGAATCGCCCAAAGCTTCGGCAATGAGTGGGGCATCTTTGCCAATCAGGAAAACACCTTTTACAAAACGTAATGTAGGATCACGCAAGGGGCTAAAGTCTTGGCCCTTACCCTCACCACCAGCAATCAACCAGATCCGCTTACCAGACTCATGAGCGCTTAAACCATTTAGAGCGGCTACCGTTGCTCCTACGTTAGTGCCCTTGCTATCGTCCACATATTCAACATTCGACACAATCGAAACACTTTGAACACGATGAGGCTCGCCATGATAATCACGTAAACCATGCAAAAGCATATTCATTGGTAAACCAGCTGATCGCGCCAAGGCTAATGCAGCTAAGGCATTTAAAGCATTGTGGCGACCGCGAATCCGTAAAGCATCAGCTGGAATCAAACGCTTGAGCCTTAATGGCTCATCCTCTACAACAGCTGCTTTACGGCGACGCTTCGGTTGTGGCTCAAGATCTTCATCCAATTCAGCCCAGACCAACCAATCAATTCCACCAGCACGCAGATCATGCTCAATTCCAAAAGCACCCTGCTCATCAGGCCTGCTAGCTCCAAACGTAATGACTGATTTATTGGATTTCTGTTCGTCAGTTAGTAGGTTCATGACCTGCAAATCATCGCGATTCAAGATGCAGATAGTGTCCCGACCAAAGATGTTAGCTTTTGCATCAACGTACGCCTGCATGTCACCATGCCAATCCAAGTGATCTTGCGTAATATTTAATACGGTCGCTGCAGTTGCATTGAAGGTGCTCGCATAAACCAGCTGAAAGCTAGATAACTCGAGCACCCAAATCTCAGGCATGTCGGCAGCTTGATCAGACTCATCCAAACAAGACATCAACTTATCTAAAGCTGCTGGGCTAATATTGCCAGCTACAGCAACTCTCTTGCCAGCTCGTTCACACAACTGCCCTGTCAACGCCGTTGTGGTTGTCTTTCCATTTGTTCCAGTAATGGCTAGTACAGCGGGTTTATATTGAGACTGTTTAAGTTGGGCCATGCGATCCATTGCAGCAATGGCTCTGGCAAAAAATTCTAGTTCGCCCCAAATATCAATATTAAATTCTTGTGCTTTAGCCAAGAAAGAGGCTGTTGGCTCTTGAAGTGGTGACAAACCAGGACTAATTCCAATGACTTCAATACCGTTTAGATTAAGGTCATCCAAAGCGCCAAAATAAGCTTCTTGAAGCCCCGCAAATTCCAGATCCGCTAACCAAGCCTTTTGTCGCTCATTCAGATTTGCGCGATCACGTGTATCAGCCAGACTGACCTTTGCAGCATTTCGCAAACACCACTTGGCCATAGCATAGCCAGATTCACCTAATCCTAAGATCAAGAAATGTTGGGGCGCTTGATAGTCCTCGTCTGCGATGAGAGCTGGGTTAGCGAAGGCTTGGTCTAAGTTATGCATATTCTTTGGCTTACCTTAATTTCAGGCTGGAGAGGCCAATGAGAACTAATAAAATGGTGATGATCCAGAAGCGAACCACAACTTGCGTTTCGCGCCAGCCACCCAATTCGAAATGATGATGCAGTGGAGCCATCCTAAAAATACGTCGGCCCTCTCCGAAACGCTTCTTAGTGAATTTGAACCAGAAAACTTGTAGCATCACTGACAGTGTTTCTGCGACGAAGATCCCGCCCATGACAAAGAGTACGATTTCCTGACGAACAATCACGGCAATAGTTCCAAGTGCACCACCCAACGCAAGTGCGCCAACGTCACCCATAAATACCTGGGCTGGATGCGTGTTGTACCAAAGGAATGCGAGCCCGGCACCACCCATAGCTCCGCAGAAAATCATGAGCTCACCTGCGCCGGGAATATAAGGGAACAATAAATACTTTGCGTAAATCGCATTACCCATCACATAAGCAAATGCGCCTAGAGCAGCACCAACTAATATTACTGGCATGATCACTAGACCATCTAGTCCATCCGTCAGATTGACGGCGTTACTACTTCCAACAATCACCAAGTAACTCAAAATGATGAAGCCCATTACACCCAATGGGTAACTCACCTCTTTCATGAAAGGAATGAGCAAGTTTGATTTAGCTGGCAAGTCCAAAGCGAAGCCGCTCTTAAGCCAATCAAAGAACAACTGCAAAACTTTGAGGTTATTCACTTCAGACACAGAAAAAGCTAAATAAATAGCAGCAAATAAGCCAATCAAAGTTTGCCAAAAGAATTTTTCTCTTGAGGCCATTCCTTTAGGATCTTTCCGCGCCACTTTACGGTAATCATCAACCCAACCAACTAAACCAAATCCAAAAGTCACAATTAGCACGATCCAGATAAAACGATTGCTCAGATCAGCCCACAACATGCAGGAGATAAAAATACCCAACAGAATTAATACGCCACCCATCGTAGGAGTACCGGATTTCACTAAATGGGTTTGTGGGCCGTCTGTACGGACCGCTTGACCCATCTTCAATGTGGTCAACTTCCGGATAACCCACGGACCAACCGCTAATCCAATCAGCAAAGCAGTCACTGTTGCCATCACCGCTCTAAACGTGATGTAGCTAAAGACTCGGAAAAATCCAAAATCATCTTGTAACCATTGCGCTAACATTAAGAGCATGTTTTAGCCTCCTCTAATAAGGCCTGCACTACACGCTCCATACGCATAAAACGAGATCCCTTAACCAAAATATCTAAATGTAGCTGCTTGCTTGACTCTTGATCTGCTAGAGCTAGATTGAGCTCTTCAAGCAACTGATCCAATGTAGCGAAATGAGTAGCGCTACTAGTAAGCGAAAACTTCTCTGACTCATTAAACCCCTGCACAGCAAATTTGCACTGCTCTCCGAGTGCAAACAACTTACTAATACCCTGCTCAGCAGCATATGCGCCAACCTCCTCATGGAACGCTGGGCCTTGATCACCCACTTCACCCATATCACCCAATATCAACCAAGAAGTATTTCCAGACTGTTTAAGTGCATCAATAGCAGCTCTTACAGAATCGGGGTTGGCGTTATAGCTATCGTCAATCAAAGTGCGGCCTACACTTAAAGGTTTTGATTGCATGCGTCCATTTACCGGAACAAATGATTCCAGACCGGATTTGATTTGTTCCAAACTTAATCCAGCACCTAAAGCAACTGCGCTAGCCGCTAGGGCATTGCGCACATTGTGGCTTCCCAAGGTATTAAGCTGGATCTCAATCTTACCGAGTGCAGTTGTAATCTCAATTTTTCCACTAATCAATAACTTGCCCGTAACAGAGGCCGTAGCTAAAGCAGAGTTATTAGATAAAGCAAAATCAATTACCTTGCGACCTGCAGCAGCTTGATACCAAACATCAGAAAATTCAGAATCTGCCGGAAAGACTGCGACACCATCCGCAGGGAGTGCACTCAAGGCAGTTGCATGCTCCTTTGCAACAGCCTCCACAGTCGCCATAAATTCTTGATGCTCGCGCTGTGCATTGTTGATCAGAGCAATATTCGCTTGAACAATGGCCGCTAACTCTGCTGTTTCACCAGGATGATTCATGCCCAACTCAATTACCGCCAGGCGGTCGGTCGGTCGCATGCGCAGCAAAGTTAAGGGTAAGCCGATATCGTTATTGAAGTTACCTTTAGTAACTAAGATACATTCTTCACCGGCAGCTACCTTGAAGATGGAGGCAATCATTTCTTTTACAGTGGTCTTACCATTTGATCCAGTTACCAAAGCAACTGGGATAGAAAACTGTGCACGCCACGCCTTTGCTAATTCACCCAATCCTTGCTTAACATCCTGAACACTTACTGCGGCTAAGGTTGTAGGGCACTTTTCTTTTTTACTAATGAGTGCTGCACTTGCACCTGCCTTGGCAACATCATCCAAAAAATCATGCGCATCAAAACGTTCACCCGCCAATGCAATGAATAATTCACCAGGCTGAATCTGACGACTATCACTACCAATACGAGAAATAGTCATCGCTTGCGCAGATTCCTGATCAGCGTAAATCAACTGACTACCTGGCAACATGGCATGAACTTGAGCAAGAGTAGTCATAGGCGCACTCATAAGCTACCGCCCGCTGCCAAACGAATATGTTCTTGGTCAGAAAAATCAAATTTCTTGCCATTAATTTCTTGAGTAGACTCATGTCCTTTACCAGCAACCAAGACAACATCCTTGACATCGGCATGTCGTACCGCAGCCATAATGGCAGCCGCTCTATCGGGCAGGATTTGAACATTTCCCAAATCACCTGACATGCCAGATTGAATCATGGCAATAATGGATGCTGGATCTTCAGATCTAGGGTTATCGCTTGTAATCACAATACGATCGGCAAACTCTTGAGCCGCACAACCCATTTGGGGACGCTTACCTGAGTCTCGATCGCCGCCGCAACCAAAGACACACCACACTTTTCCATTACGTTGATTTGCAATAGGGCGTAATGCGTTCAATGCTTTAGTGAGGGCATCTGGTGTGTGCGCATAATCCACCACAATCAATGGGCCTTCAGTTCTTTGTGTTTTATTCAAGCGAATCAGTTCCATACGTCCTGGAACAGCATTCAACTTATTCATGCGCTTAGAGACCTCACTTGGACTAAAACCTTGCGCCAAAAGGACCGTCCATACAGCAAGGCAATTGCTGAGATTAAATTCGCCTAATACCGCAAGCTGAACAGCGCTTGAGCCTATAGCATCGCAATTAAATTGAGATTCATAACCAGCATTTGTAAATAAAGTGTTTTCTGCGTAAGTACGCTTCAGACGATCACCAAATTTTTCAAATCCAGTAAATGTATTGCTGCTTAGTGCATAGCCCCATACTTGAGGACCGTCGCTAGCGAGGAGCTTTATCGCTAATTCTCGCCCGAATGCATCATCAAAATTAATGATGGTATTTTCAAGTCCGGGCAGCTGAAACAGTTTTGCTTTCGCCTCGGCGTACTCACCCATCGTACCGTGATAATCCAAATGATCTTGAGTCAAATTGGTAAATACAGCGCTATGCACATCCAAGCCACCGACACGATCTTGATCCAATGCATGAGAAGAAATCTCTATAGCAAGATGCTGAGCACCTGCATCAATCAATTCTTTCAATTGGGTTTGCAATTGCGGTGCATCCGGTGTGGTGTAACCAGTCTGAATTAATGCACTTGGGAACCCGGTACCCAATGTGCCCAATACTGCAGTGCGATGATTGGGCTCATCCATAGCCTGCGCTAGCCACTGAGTAATACTAGTTTTTCCATTGGTGCCTGTGACGCCGATTACATTGAGATTTTTGCTTGGGTAGCCATACCACTCGGCACAGAGTGCTCCAGCTAAGCTAGATAAATTATCAACAGCAAAGCATTCTGAGCGGTCTAAGTATTCGTTAGCAACACCATCTGCAGGATCAAATACAACTGCTGCTGCACCATTTGCTAAGGCGGCTGCAATGTAATCACGACCGTCACGCAAGGCATTACCATGACCTACAGGGTATGCAAAAAAGATATCGCCAGATTGAATTTGACGACTATCCGCAGTCACTTTTGCATCTGCGGATGTGAGATCACGTAAATGTGAAATTAAGAGATGGGGTTCAATGTAGACCATTGTCATCATCTTTTTAAAACCGCTGCATTGGTTTTAACTGCAGCAATCTGAATTTCTGTAGGATTTTTATCCTGCAGCGTCATCTGCTTAACATTGCTATCTGGCAATACATTTAAGGTACGTAGGGTCTCACTCACAATAGTTGAGAAGACTGGTGCAGCAACATCACCACCATAATGACTGCCACCAGTCGGCTCATCAATCATTACGGCAACCACAATGCGAGGGGCACTAATCGGCGCTAGACCCGCAAAGTAAGCACGGTATTTATTGCCATAGCTCTTACCTACTAATTTATGTGCTGTACCTGTTTTTCCACCAACTCGATAACCTTCAGCTTGCGCCTTGATAGCAGTGCCACCAGACTCGGTTACTGACTCCATCATGCTGCGCATCTCAATGGCCGTCTTGGCAGAAATGATATGTGTACCGGGCTTAAAGTCTGGACTTCGCTCAATCGTGAGAGGTACTAAATCGCCATCACGCGCAAAGATGGTGTAGGCGCGAGCAACTTGGAAGAGCGAACCTGAAATTCCATAACCAAACGCAATCCGCGCCTGATCTGTTGGCATCCACTTTTTATAAGGATGGACTATGCCAGCTACCGCACCAGGAAAACCAATCTTCGGCGCCTGACCAAGACCAACAGATGTATAAAAATTCCACATCTCTTCTGCGGATAAATTATTCATCGCAATTTTGGCTGTACCAATATTGCTGGATTTCTGAATGATTTGAGAAATAGTTAAGTTGCTGTAAGGGTGGGTATCCGTAATCGGTTTTGGACCCACCAAGTATTTAGCACCAATCACCATATTGGTATTAGGAGTGATGACACCCTTCTCCAAAGCAATTGCCACAGTTAACGGCTTGATTGTTGAGCCAGGCTCAAAGGTGTCGGTCAAAACACGATTACGTAACTGCTCACCCGTTAGCTTCTTACGATCGTTTGGGTTATAGCTTGGGTAATTTGCTAAAGCCAAGATCTCGCCAGTCTGGGTATCCAGGACGACTGCACCACCAGCGCTCGCACGGTGCTGCTCAACTGCATTTTTAACAGCGTTATAAGCCAAAAACTGAATCTTACTGTCAATGGAAAGTTGCAGATCTTTGCCATTCTGCGGTAACTGCAAAATTGCAACATCTTCAACAACACGACCGAGGCGATCAACAACCACTCGACGAGCGCCTGGGTGCCCAGCTAATTCTTTTTCTCTTGAAAGTTCCATGCCCTCTTGGCCACGATCTTCCACGTTTGTAAAACCAACAACGTGCGCCATCGCTTCACCTTCTGGGTAAAAGCGACGGTATTCGTTATTCAAGCCAATCCCTGGAATTTCTAATTCCTTAATCTGTTGCGCAACTACTGGATCCACTTGGCGCTTCAAAAAAATCTGCTTACGATCCTCTTTTAACTTTTTACGTAATTCGGACTCACTTAGCTGCAATAGTTTCGCTAACTTCTGAACCTTATCTGCAGTTAAATCATCAGGCACAGTATCGTTATAAGCGATCACTGACTTTGCCTCTAAGCTCGTAGCAATCACCTGGCCATTGCGATCCAATATCTTTCCACGGGAAGCAGGCAATTCCAATTCACGCTGTGTACCACGTACACCTTTGGCTTCATAAAAAGCATTTCCCGGACCCTGAATCCAAAAAGCGCGGATTAGTAATAGCATAAATACGAAGAACAACATGAACAGCATTAGGCGTGACCGCCACATTGGCAGACGCAATACTAGATTGGGTGTAGTTGAAAAACCTACAGTCCTCATCTAGCCTCCTTTAAGTACAAAGTACGCTCTGGAGATATAGGGGCCATGTGCAACTGATTTCGAGCAACATCCCGAATTCGTGCGGACTTCGATAGATTGCGCTGCTCATACTCCAAGCGAAGCCAGTCTTGATTGAGTTTGCGCTCCTCGATTTGTGCGCGATCTAAGGAAATAAATAATTTACGTGCACGCTGTTGTGCTGCTACTAAAGATAGTGCGCAAACTAATAGCAATACTAATAAGGTAAGCGTAGCGCGATTCAAGCTGATACTCCTGCACGTTTTTCAGCAATACGCATGATGGCGGAACGAGCACGGGGGTTTTCTCGAACTTCTTCATCACTTGGCTTAACGCGCCCAATAATTTCTAGGGCGCTTTGAGGCAAGTCTCGATCGCGGACAGGCAAACCCCGAGGCACTGCAACCTTGGCATGCGACTGCAAAAACTGCTTCACAATACGATCTTCCAAAGAATGGAAGCTAATCACCGCCAAACGTGCGCCTGGCTTCAATAAATTAAGCGCTGCTTTTAATCCGAGCTCCAAATCTTCTAACTCACGATTAATAAAAATACGGAGTGCCTGGAAAGTACGAGTCGCAGGATCTTGACCAACTTCTCTTGTACGAACCACGCTGGCTACTAGACCCGCTAATTGCAAGGTTGTTTTTGGAGATAAGCCTTCTTCTCGCTTTGCCACAATGGCTTTAGCGATCTGAAATGCAAAACGTTCCTCACCGTAAGTCTTAATCACGCTGGTGATGTCCTCTTGTGATGCTTGCTCCAACCACTCCGCTGCTGTTAGGCCTTGATCTGTGTTCATGCGCATATCGAGCGGACCATCCTTGCGAAAGGAGAACCCACGATGTGCTTCGTCCACCTGTGGAGAGCTGATACCGAGATCCAACAGAATTCCATCGACTGATTCTGGATCCGCGTACTGATCCATCTGTGCAAAACTGTCGTGCACGATGCGTAAACGAGAGTCGTTGATTTTTTCCGCTACTGCTATCGCATCTAAATCCTTGTCGAAAGAAATCATTTGTGCATTTGCAGGTAGTCGCGCTAACAGAGCTTGAGTATGACCACCGCGCCCAAAGGTTCCATCGATCAAGAGTAGATTTTTTGAAGCCAAAGGGGAGGTGATAAGTGGTCCACTGACCAGCGCCGTCACCGCCTCGGCCAGTAATACTGGGCGATGAGTTATGTTCATGGCACCCTGTCATCAAAAATTAAATTGCTTCAGGGCTTCAGGCATACCTTGTGCAATGGCAGCCTGTTCTTTTGCAGCGTAAGTAGCGGCGTCCCACAACTCTAGATGACTGCCCATACCGAGCAGCATCACTTCTTTTTCAATACCAGCGGCTGATCGCAACTCTGGGCTCACCAAAATTCTTCCGGCGCTGTCCAAATCCAGTTCTGCAGCATTGCCAAGGAAAATACGACGCCACCAATGGGCATCCATCGGCAATTGCGCTACCCGTGAGCGAAAGGTTTCCCACTCAGGTCGAGGGAATAGCAGTAGGCATCCATCGGGGTGTTTTGTGAGCGTAATTCGGCCCTCACCTTGAACTAACAAGGCGTCACGATGCTTTGCCGGCACAGACATGCGGCCTTTTGCATCCAAATTGAGAGCTGACGCACCTTGAAACACTATTTACCCCACTTTTTCACACTTCCTCCCACTTTAGAGGATCGCAATAAGAGGGTCAAGTGTTTTTGGCTTATTTTTTAGGGAATTTCCTAGTGTTTACAAACACTTAGCGTCATATGTTGATAAAATGGTGCCTATAAAAATGCTACTTGAAACAATGGCTTGGAAAATATACTTAAGAATAGGTCTTAGCTGTTTAGCCTAATAATAGGTAAATATACTGTATTAATGAACAGTACTCTAAAGAAAAATATCCGAAATAATTAATTTAGAGCTAGATTTTGTAAGCAGTGCTTGTCATCACCTTAGACATTGCCTGCATTAGACTCTGAATGGGCTTCGGTAAGGCCACTCCACCAGCCAAAATTGCGGCCTGCCCATGCTCAATTTCATCGATGCGCATTTGGTCAACAATTGCGCGAGAACGCTCATCCTCTGCAGGTAATTTTTCGAGGTGACTCTCGAGGTGATTCTCCACCTGCTTTTCGGTTTCAGCAACAAATCCCAGACTCCACTTATCGCCCGCCAAGCCAGCAGCCAAGCCGATTGCAAAGGATCCTGCATACCAAATTGGGTTGAGATAACTGGTGTGTGAGCTCAACTCTTGGAGGCGTGTTTCGCACCAAGCCAAATGATCCATTTCTTCTTGGCCAGAGTCATCTAGCATCTGCCGAATTTCAGGGTTGCGAGCTACTAATTTTTGAGCTTGATAAAGAGCTTGAGCGCAGACCTCGCCTACGTGGTTCACACGCATTAATCCAGCCGCATGTTCTCGCTCTTTGGCATCCAATAATCCGCTTGATGGGGTATTGGAACCCGGCACTGGACGATGGGCTTGAGCGCCCCCGGCTACCGATCGGAGGGCTGTGTCAAACTCAATAATGAAGCGATCGATTAAGGTCATTGGCTTTTAGAAATTAGACTAAAACCTCTGTTTTGCAGCTCTGCTTAGTCTTCAAGCCTAACTCAGCCAATAGCTCACGGTCTTGTTCTGCCTCTGGATTACCGGTAGTGAGCAGTTGCTCACCATAGAAAATCGAATTGGCGCCAGCCTGGAAGCACATGGCCTGAACTGCCCTACCCAGCTCCTGACGTCCAGCCGAGAGGCGCACTCGTGCAAGCGGCATAGTGATGCGAGCTACAGCAATGGTCCTCACAAATTCAAGTGGATCCAAGGGCTTCTGATCTGCCAAAGGGGTTCCTGCTACAGGAACCAAATGGTTAATGGGGACTGACTCTGGATACGGACTTAAATTAGCCAAACGCGCCAAGAAGGCTGCACGTTGTTTACGGGACTCACCCATGCCCACAATACCGCCACAACAGACTGACATGCCTACAGCACGCACATTAGCAATCGTCTCCAACCGGTCTTGGTAACCCCGAGTAGAGATAACTGAGCGATAGAAGTCCTCGCTGGTATCCAGGTTGTGGTTGTAGAAGTCTAAGCCCGCCTCTTGGAGGGCTTGTGCCTGCTTGGGCTCCAGCATCCCCAGGGTCGCACAGGTTTCAAGACCCAAAGCCTTGACACCCTTAATCATCGCGGTGACTTTTTCAATATCACGGTCTTTGGGCTCCCGCCAAGCGGCGCCCATGCAAAAGCGGTTAGATCCAGCAGCTTTGGCAGCTTTGGCAGCTTCAAGCACCTCCTCTAAATCCATCAACTTGTTCGCCTTGACGTCAGTGTCATATCGGGCAGCCTGAGGGCAATACCCGCAATCCTCAGGGCAGCCGCCAGTCTTAATCGACAGAAGCGTAGCCAGTTCCACATCACCATCAGGGAAGTTGGCGCGATGAGTCTCTTGTGCCCTGAATATCAAATCGCTAAATGGCAGGGCAAAGAGAGCCTCAACCTGGGCTACTGACCATGCACCCAAAGCATCTACCTCTTTATGCAAATCCTTTTGAGACTTGACTTGGGTGAGGGGTTTTTCAATAGTTTGAGTGGCCTGCATAGTCGAATTCCAGAAAATAGATCAATTCAAGGCATAAACATAACAGATACAGGTCTAAATTAGGAAAAACTAGTGGTCAAATACCAAACATGAAGCTTATTTCTGATCCAAATCAAACCTCTCTGGTTGATCGCAGCCTAGATGCCGTTTGGCATCCCTGCACTCAGATGAAGCATCACGAGTCATTGCCATTAATTGCCATTACAAAAGGCAAGGGTGCTTGGCTCTTTGATGACCAGGGCAATGCCCTCCTAGATTGCATTAGCTCCTGGTGGACCAATCTGTTTGGTCACTCCAATCCGCGCATCAACCAAGCCATTACGAGTCAGCTTGAAAAAATTGAACATGTCATGCTCGCTGGATTTACCCACCCTCCCGTTGTGGAACTGTCCGAGAAACTATCCGCTTTAACTCAAGGCCATTTGGGTCACGTGTTTTTTGCATCCGATGGTGCGTCTGCAGTAGAGATTGCTTTGAAGATGAGCCACCACTTCTGGCGACTCAATCATCAGCCCCAAAAGAAAAAATTTGTCTGCCTAGAAAATGGTTACCACGGTGAAACTTTGGGCGCATTAGCAGTCACTGATGTTGCCATCTTTCGAGAAGCATATGGGTCGCTATTGCAAGATGTTTTTACCGCGCCTTCACCTGATGCACGAAAAGCACAGCCTGGTGAAAGCGCTCACGATGTCGCCATGCAGGCAGCAGAAAAATTAGAAGAGCTACTGAAGACAGAGCATCACAATATCGCCGCAATCATTATTGAACCACTCGTTCAATGCGCTGGGCAAATGGCAATGTACTCTCCTGAATATTTGCGCTCAGTAAGATTGCTCTGTGATAATTACAATATTCACTTGATCGCTGATGAGATCGCAGTAGGCTGTGGTCGATCAGGAAAGTTTTTTGCTTGTGAGCATGCGGGAATTTGGCCCGACTTCTTGACGCTTTCTAAAGGTATCAGTGGTGGATACCTTCCGTTGTCACTCTCGATGACAACTGCCAAAATTTATCAGGCCTTTTATGGCGATCAAATGCAACAGGGTTTCTTGCACTCGCATTCCTACACGGGTAATCCATTGGCATGCGCTGCTGCCCTCGCCTGCTTAGAAATCTTCGAGACTGAATCTGTTCTTGAAAAAAATCTTGAGCGCAGTAAAGACCTGAGCAGTGCATTTGCTTGGGCAAAAATTGATCCTCGTGTTCAACATTGGCGCCAGCAGGGAATGATCTTGGCATTCGACGTCAAGCCCGAATCACTTCAGCGTAAAAATACTTTTTCACGAGAGATGTTTTCAGCAGGTATGGCAGAGGGTATTCTCATCAGACCCATTGGTAATACGATTTACGTCATGCCGCCGTATATTCTCTCTACTGAAGAAGCGATACAAATGGGCGCCTCTATACAGCGTGCCCTAAATAAGGTGCTGATATGAGTGCCCACTTTAGAGCTCGCGATATGGCAGAGCATCAAATTGCTGACCTAGATGCGCAGTTGCTCAGACGTAAATTGCGTACCACCGTATCACCCTGTGATACCAAGGCTCGGGTTGACCAACGAGAACTCAAAGCATTTTGTAGTAATGACTACTTAGGTCTGGCCAATCACCCTGAATTAGTTGCTGCGCTTGCGGAAGGTGCAAAACGATATGGGGCTGGAAGCGGTGCATCACACTTAATCAGCGGCCATAGCATTGCGCATGACTTGCTTGAAAAAAAATTAGCAGCCTATGAGAGTAAACACATTCCCAATGCAAGAGCATTGTTCTTGAGTACCGGCTATCTTGCAAACATCAATGCCATTACCGGTCTCAGTAAACTTGCCAATCAAGGTGAAGTGAGTATTTATTCAGCCAAACTCAATCATGCCTCTTTGATTGATGGTGTTCGTCTAGCAAGTTCACAAACTAAAGCCAAAGTGACTTTGTTTGATCACCAAAATCTCGATTTTCTAAAAGAAGAATTAAAGCAAGATGCGCACCCACTCAAATTGATTGTGGTCGATGGCGTCTTCAGTATGGATGGAGATATCGCGCCCGTAAAAGATCTACTTGATCTTGCCGAACAATATGATGCGCTACTGATGGTAGATGATGCGCATGGCTTTGGTGTACTTGGCGAACAGGGCCATGGCATTCTGGAGCAATCGAGCGTACATTCAGAAAGAATTATTTACATTGGCACGCTTGGCAAAGCAGCTGGCGTTAGCGGTGCATTTATTTGTGCAGCCTCACCCTTTATTGAATGGCTCATCCAAAAAGGGCGCCCCTATATTTACAGCACTGCTACGCCGCCTGCGATTGCACATACCCTACTTACCAGCTTGGAACTAATCGAGGGTAAGGAAGGTATTGCGCGTCGCAAACAATTAAATCAACTGATTCAAATTTGGCGCGATGAAATGACTTTCCAAAAGTGGGAAAAAACGCCCTCATCCACCCCAATACAGCCTGTGATCTTAGGAAGTAATGCCAGCGCATTGGCAGCTGCTAAGTGCTTAGATGAGGCAGGTTATTGGATTCCAGCAATCCGACCGCCTACCGTTCCTATTGGCAGCTCTCGTCTTCGTATCACTTTTTCTGCAAACCATAGTGTTGATGACCTACGCGAGCTGATCAAGACATTGCAGATGATTGAGCAAGAGATAAAAAGCAATTGATGACACTAAGTACATATACTGGTTTTTTTGTCACGGGAACTGATACGGAAGTTGGCAAAACTTTGGTCAGCGGCGCACTCATTCTTAAACTGAGAGAATCTGGTATTCACACGGTGGGCTTTAAACCCGTGGTTGCAGGCACTTATATTGACGCTAGTGGCCAAACACTCAATGAAGACTTAGAGACATTGCGTATTGCTTCAGGATTAAAGTCACGCGAGCAAAGTCTTTGTCCATTTGTTTTAGATGTGGCGGCAGCCCCCCATCTCGTTGCCCAGAAAAATAATGTGCATTTAGATGCTACCCGAATCTTAGATGAATTCAATGCATTGACCTCAGCATTTGATTCGGTAGTAGTTGAAGGTGCAGGTGGATTTTTAGTCCCTCTAAATGAGCAAGAGGATTTGGGGGATGTAGCGCAGGCGATGGATTTACCAGTCATTCTCGTAGTGGGTATGCGCTTGGGCTGCATTAATCATGCCCTGCTCACTTGTGAAGCAATTGTGTCGCGCCAGTTGACAATTGCGGGCTGGGTAGCCAACACGCTTGCAGAAGAAATGCCTCTATTAACTGAAAATATTCAAACCCTGAAAGACCGAATTTTTGCACCTTTTTTAGGTCTTATTCCGACTCTTCCACAGCAGCTTCAGAAATTAGAGGATGCCCCCTATTTCATTGAGGCCTTAGGGTTTGCTGCAGAGCATATAAAACTACCGGAGTAAATTCAGATAAGATTAATCTATGCGATTACTTCCAGAAATTATCGACTCCGCATCAGCTATTCAAGAGATTCGCCGCAATATTCATGCGCATCCAGAATTACGTTTTGAAGAAAATCGTACGTCCGATCTGGTAGCTGAGGCACTTTCGAGCTGGGGAATTACGGTTTATCGCGGCCTTGGAAAAACTGGAGTTGTTGGAAGACTCGATGGGGAATTGGGTCCAGGCAAGATGATTGGATTGCGTGCCGACATGGATGCACTACCATTACAAGAACACAATAACTTTGAACATACTTCAAAGAATCCCGGCAAGATGCATGCCTGTGGCCATGATGGTCACACTGCCATGCTCTTGGGTGCCGCTCAATACTTATCCAACCATCGAGACTTTACCGGTTCAGTCATTTTCATTTTTCAGCCAGCAGAAGAGGGTGGTGCCGGCGCGCAAGAAATGATCAATGATGGACTCTTTAAGCAATTTCCTTGCGATGCTGTCTTTGGTCTGCATAACTGGCCAGGACTTGCCGAAGGGCATTTTGGTGTGACATCTGGCCCGATGATGGCTTCCAGTAATACTTTTGAAATCACCATTCGAGGTAAAGGTGGACATGCCGCCTTGCCACACAATAGCGCTGATCCCGTACTTGCTGGCACCCAAGTTGTACAAGCATTGCAAAGTATCATTACACGTAATAAGCGCCCAGTAGATGCAGCAGTGTTATCGGTAACGCAGTTCCATGCGGGTGAGACTAGTAACGTTATTCCGGATAGTGCTTTTATTGGTGGAACCGTTCGCACATTTACCATCGAAGTCTTAGATTTAATTGAACAACGTTTGAGAGAGATCTCACACAATGTAGCTAGCGCATTTGACTGTCAAGCAGAGGTTCACTTTGCTCGCAACTATCCTCCACTCATCAATCATGACAAGGAAGTGAATTTTGCAAGCGAGATAATGAGTGATCTGGTCGGGGCACAAAACGTCAATACCTCTATCGACCCAACAATGGGCGCAGAAGACTTTGCATTCATGCTCCTAGAGAAACCGGGTTGCTATGTGTTTCTAGGCAATGGTGATGGCGATCATCGCTCGGTAGGTCATGGCATGGGCCCTTGCCATCTTCATAACCCCTCTTATGACTTTAATGACGCACTGATCCCAGTAGGCGTTAGCTACTGGGTCAAGCTAGCTCAACGCTACTTAGAAAAATAATTCACTCTGAGTGCTACATTTTTTACGAGTTCGTAAATTGAGCTGGGCGCTTTTCCATAAAAGCCGCCATACCTTCTTTTTGATCATTGGTTGCAAAACAAGAGTGGAATAAACGACGCTCAAGGTGCATGCCTTCAGATAGCGTAGTTTCATATGCGGCATTAATTGCTTCTTTCACCATCATCGCAGTCAGCAGCGGCATATCTGCAATTGTCTTAGCGATCACTTTCACTTCTTTTAGTAAATCTGCTTGCGGGAAAATCCGGGCAACAAGACCAGAGCGCTCAGCTTCAGCCGCATCCATCATCCGGCCGGTCAGCGCCAAATCCATTGCCTTTGCTTTTGAGATTGCGCGTGGTAAACGTTGCGTACCGCCAGCGCCAGGGATAATTCCCAACTTCACTTCTGGTTGAGCAAACTTCGCATTATCAGCTGCCATGATGGTGTCGCACATCATCGCCAACTCACATCCACCGCCAAGGGCATAACCAGATACCGCTGCAATGACTGGCTTGCGCACTTTTTTGATCTCTTCCCAGTTACGAGAAATAAAGCCGCTACGATAAACATCAGCAAATCCATACTTTGCCATCGTTGCAATATCCGCACCGGCGGCAAAAGCTTTCTCACTACCGGTTACGATGATGCAACCAATATTGTCATCAGCATCAAAACCCAACAGCGCCTTACCCAACTCATTCATTAACTCATCATTTAGAGCATTTAATACCTGAGGACGATTGAGAGTAATGACGGCAACTTTGCCATCCACTTCAGTCAATATGGTGTTGTAGGTCATCGATCTCTTTCAAAAAATAATTTGTTCAGCGTGGCAACAATAACCACATCTTGCCATCCTGCTTCATGCGTCCTGCTAACTCACCTGCAGAATCCCCGGATCCCCAATAGTAATCTGCTCGTACCCCGCCCACAATGGCTTTACCTGTATCTTGGGCCATCACCAACTTTTGCAAAGTTTGGCTACTCAAGGGTTTGGTAGTACTCAAAAAGACTGGAGCACCTAAAGGCATCGCTTTCAGATCAATGGCAATACTCCGTTCGGCTGTTAAAGGTACTCCTAAAGCACCATTGGGGCCTAGATCAGAGCTGACATTACTCGGCAACTCTTTAAAGAATACAAATCGAGGATTAGCATTGAGCATCTCCTCTACTCGGCCTGGATTGCGCTTGGCCCATGCAGAAATACCCTGCATCGTTGCCTCTCCACGCGTGATCTCCTTGCGATCGAGCAACCACTGGGCAAAAGACTTGAACGGCTGATCATTGGTGCCGGCATAACCGAGTCGCAATACGCGTCCATCTTCTAAACGAATTTTTCCAGAGCCTTGAATTTGCATAAAAGCAGCAGCTACAGGATCTTGCACCCAGGCGATTTCTGAACCTCGGAGCACTCCGGAGCTCATAATCTCAGCACGTGTTGGCGCAGGGCTTGGCTTTGAGCCTTTCCAGGCATTTGGCAGGCCGTACAAGGGAACAGAGTAAGTAGCTGTGCGGGTCTGGGAGCCATTCATGACGGGCTCGTAATAACCGGTGATTAGCCCAGATTCGTTGCCTGTAGCGCTGTTACGTACTTCGTATGCCTGAAAATTTCCCTCGAAGTATTGGCGAATTGCACGTTCATCACGGCCTGAAACATTACCGGCTTGAGCGCATGCCTGGCGCCAATTAATTTCACTATTACGTTTACGCAGGGCATCACAACTCTTGAGCCAAGCTGGCCAAGCCTGGGTTAAATCATCCTCCTGCCAACCAGGTAAGTCTTGCCAGGTAACAGATCGGAAGCTGGCGATCGAGGAGCTATATGCGGATGGGGGGCTGCCAGTTGAGCGGTAAATAGAGCCCCGGGTAGGAGGTGTAGAGCATGCTGCTAACAAGCTAGCGATGCTGAGAGCGAATACACTGCAGACAAAGACTCGCGAAGTATTTTCGCGACTTATTAATTTGAATATAGAAATCATGATTGCCAATTTACTCGATGAATACCCCATGATCTTGTTTGCTCTGGAGGGTGGCCTAGCCTTAGCCCTGCTACTTTTTATCGTCCTTTGGACTGGTAAAGGCAAAAAATAGAGTTTTTGAGAACCTAGTGCAAGGTTCTCGGCATCACCAAGGCAAATTCAGGGATTGGGGCCTGGAAAAACTGAGCTTCTTCAGTGACACAGAAATACTCCCCACGCATTGTTCCCGCCGGCGTTGGTAAAGTGGCCCAGCTGGTGTACTCAAACTGTTCCCCTGCCCGTAAAAGGGGTTGTTGTCCTACCACCCCCAAGCCACGAACCTCTTGGACATCATTTTCCCCATCGGTAATAAACCAATGACGGGCGATTAACTGGATGATGGCCGTACCGGTGTTTTTAATAGTGACCGTGTAGGCAAAGGCAAACTGACGATTATCGGGGTCAGACTGGTCGGCCAAATACTGAGTTTTGACTGTAATGCTGATTTCATGAGGATTCATGCTCGAATTCTGCTCCATCCTAAGCCCAACTGCAAGCTAGAATCTAGGGATGGATAGCCAGAAATCACCCCTAAATAGCCAGTTTGTCATTGCCCCCTCCATTTTGTCGGCTGACTTTGCCTGCCTGGGCAAGGAAATTCAGGACGTTCTCTTGGCGGGAGCAGACTGGATTCACTTTGATGTGATGGACAACCACTACGTTCCGAACCTGACTATTGGCCCCTTGGTTTGCGAGGCAATTCGCCCACATGCAACAAAAGATGGCAAGCCAGCGATGATTGATGTGCACCTGATGGTGGAACCAGTAGATCGCCTCATTCCAGATTTTGCAAAAGCAGGTGCAAACCTGATTAGCTTTCATCCAGAGGCAAGTCCTCATGTGAACCGCACAATTAATTTGATTCGCGATCAAGGTTGTCAAGCTGGATTGGTTTTAAACCCAGCAACACCGCTTGATCACCTCGATCACACGCTCGATTTGCTAGACCTAGTCTTACTCATGTCAGTCAACCCAGGCTTTGGTGGTCAGTCGTTTATCCCAAGCACTCTAAATAAGATTACTCAAGTGCGTGCGCGCCTAGATCGTTATCAACAAGAAACTGGTCGCCATATTCGTCTTGAAGTGGATGGCGGAATTAAGGTCGACAATATTGCAGAAGTAGCCAAAGCTGGTGCAGATACTTTTGTTGCTGGCTCCGCAATCTTTGGCAAAGAAAATTATGCTGACGTGGTTAAAGCGATGCGCGCAGAACTAGCGACGTCAGGAAAAGCGTAATGCAGCACGAAGAATTTCTTGCCCTCGCAAAACAGGGTTTCAATCGCATTCCATTAGTGAAAGAAGTTTTGGCAGACTTGGAGACACCGCTCTCGCTATACGTCAAGCTCACTCAAACCTTTGGACAAAAAAATACATACCTTCTAGAATCTGTCTTAGGTGGTGAGCGCTTTGGTCGCTTCTCTTTTATTGGGCTACCTGCAAAAACTGTTTTGAGAACAGTGGGTACGCCAGATGCACCACTCACTGAAGTACTCTTCAATGACAAGGTGATTGAAAGTAATCATGACAACCCATTGGATTTTGTAGACGCTTATTTCAAGCGCTTTAAGGTAGCAGTACAAGCCGGACTCCCGCGCTTCTGTGGTGGGCTTGCGGGCTACTTTGGCTATGACACGGTTCGTTACATTGAATCGCGTTTAGCAAAACACCATCTGCCAGATGAATTAGGTGTACCCGATATTCAATTGATGCTCACCGAAGAGTTGGCAGTTATTGATAACGTTGCAGGTCGCATTTATTTAATTGTCTATGCAGACCCCAGCGTGACAGATAGCTTTGATAAGGGCCAAGCTCGATTAAAAGAATTGCTTGCTTGCTTAAGCAAGCCTGTGAGCATGCCAACCTCTTTGCCAAGTGCTAAAACAGAATTGATCCGCAAGTTCAAGGCAGCAGATTTTGAAAATGCCGTTCTCAAAACCAAAGAATATATTTTGGCCGGTGATTGCATGCAGGTAGTGATCGGCCAGCGCATTAGTAAACCATTTACAGATTCACCGCTTGCTCTATATCGTGCATTGCGCTCTTTGAATCCATCGCCTTACATGTACTTCTATGACTTTGGCGATCTACAAGTAGTCGGCTCATCACCAGAGATTTTGGTGCGCCAAGAGCAACGTGAAAGTCAGAAGATTGTGACGATTCGTCCATTAGCGGGCACACGCCCCCGTGGCACGACACCCGAAGAAGATGAGCGTCTTGCCACAGAATTACTTGCCGATCCAAAAGAAATTGCTGAACATGTCATGTTGATTGACTTGGCGCGTAACGATGTTGGTCGTATTGCAAAAACAGGCACCGTCAAAGTGACTGATTCGATGTCGATTGAAAAATATTCCCACGTACAGCATATTGTGAGCTCTGTTGAAGGTGAGCTATTGGACAATATGAGCAATATGGATGTTCTACGCGCAACCTTTCCTGCTGGCACTTTATCGGGCGCCCCAAAAATTCGGGCGATGGAAATTATTGATGAGATGGAGATTGTGAAACGCGGAGTTTATGGTGGCGCAGTAGGTTACCTCTCCTTCTCTGGAGATATGGATGTGGCGATCGCCATTCGTACCGGTGTAATTCGTGATGGCGTATTACATTCTCAGGCAGGCGCTGGTGTAGTAGCAGACTCTGACCCCACAGCCGAGTGGAAAGAAACCGAAGTGAAAGCTCGAGCAGTATTAATGGCAGCTGATTTAGTACAAGGAGGACTCGATGCTCCTCATGATTGATAACTACGATTCATTTACCTACAACCTCGTTCAGTATTTTGCAGAACTTGGTGAGGAGGTAAAGGTTTTCCGTAATGATGAAATTTCCGTTGAAGAGATTGCCAAAATCAATCCTGCACGTATTTGTATATCACCTGGACCATGCAGTCCGGCTGAGGCAGGAATTTCTGTAGCCGCAATTCAACGCTATGCAGGAAAAATTCCCATTCTTGGTGTCTGCCTTGGACACCAAGCAATTGGTGAAGCATTCGGCGGAAAAATTATTCGCGCCCAGAAAGTCATGCATGGCAAAACGGATGACATTCACCATACCGGCGTAGGTGTTTTCAAAGATTTACCCAACCCATTCAAGGTGACGCGTTATCACTCCCTCGCGATTGAAAAAAGTTCATTGCCGACAATGCTTGAAATAACCGCCACTTCTTCTGATGGGGAAATTATGGGTGTACGCCATAAAGAACTGGCGGTAGAAGGGGTGCAGTTCCACCCAGAATCGATCCTCTCTGAGCATGGCCATGCTCTACTCAAGAATTTCTTGCAAGCGAAATAACCCACAGGTATTAAGTCAATCCCTATGTCCATTACTCCACAGCAAGCTTTACAACGTTGCATTGAACATCGTGAACTCTTTCATGATGAGATGACGGCAATGATGCGCCTCATCATGAGTGGCGAGATGCCGCCGACCTTGGTTGCAGGTCTGTTGGTTGCCCTGCGTACCAAAAAAGAGACTGTTGGTGAAATCGCCGCAGCTGCGCAAGTCATGCGTGAGTTTGCGACGCCAGTTCATGTAGAAGACAGAAAAAATTTAGTTGACGTAGTGGGCACAGGCGGAGATGGTGCGCACACTTTCAATATTTCTACAGCTGCCATGTTTGTCGCCGCAGCGGCTGGTGCAAAAATTGCTAAGCATGGCAATCGTAGCGTGAGTAGCAAATCAGGTAGCGCAGATATTCTGGAGTCCTTAGGCGTTAAGCTATCACTCTCACCTGAGCAGGTTGCAAAATGCATTTCTGATGTAGGGGCAGGCTTTATGTTTGCGCCGAACCATCATCCTGCAATGAAGAATGTTGTGCCGATTCGCAAAGATTTGGGTGTACGCACGATTTTCAATATCCTAGGCCCCCTTACAAACCCAGCAGATGCCAAGCGCATCCTGATGGGCGTATTTCATGCTGACTTAGTTGGTATCCAGACACGTGTATTGCAAGCTATGGGATTGGATCACGCATTAGTGGTTTATGGCCGCGATGGTTTAGATGAGATCTCTCTCGAGGGCCCCACCCTCGTTGGCGAATTGAAAGATGGTCAGGTTCATGAATACGAGATTCATCCAAAAGACTTTGGTTTAAGTACAGCCCCTACCAGCAGCTTTAAAGTAGCCGATGCTGAAGAATCTAAAGCGATTGTTTTAGATGTGCTCAATAAAAAATCCGGCCCAGCAAGTGACATTGTTTGCCTCAACGCTGGTGCGGTACTCTATGTAGCTGATGTAGCACCAAGTATTGCCAGCGGTATTCAGATGGCACAAGCAGCCATTGCATCTGGTGCTGCTCGTCAAAAGCTAGACCAATTTGTAGCAGCAACCCAAAACTAATTAAGATCTTCATGAGCGATATCCTCGACAAAATTGTTGCTACCAAGAAAATGGAGATCGCCACCGATTTAAGAAAGATCTCTTTAGCCAATCAACGTGATCAGGCTGAAGAAAATAATCGTGATGCACCATTAAAGCCACGAGGCTTTATTCAATCTATCGAGCGAAAGATTGCAGCAGGTAAGGCCGGCGTGATTACCGAGATTAAGAAAGCTAGTCCAAGCAAAGGAATCTTGCGAGCGAATTTTCAGCCAGCTGAGATTGCTGAGTCCTACGAAAAAAATGGTGCAGCCTGTTTGTCTGTCCTCACAGATAAAGATTATTTTCAAGGGACTAATGCTTACCTTCAGACCGCAAGAGCTGCATGCAATATCCCAGTCTTACGCAAAGACTTCACGATCGACCCCTATCAAGTCTATGAAGCAAGGGCAATAGGTGCTGATGCTATTTTGCTCATTGTGGCCTGCTTAGAACTCAATCAAATGAAGGAGCTAGAAGCTTGTGCTCATGAACTCAGTCTCGATGTCCTCGTTGAGGTTCATAACGCTCCTGAATTAGAGCAAGCCCTTGAATTAAAAACGCCATTGCTTGGAATCAATAATCGTAACCTGAAGACTTTTGAAGTTACCCTTCAAACAACCCTGTCCTTGCTGTCAATGGTTCCTAATGGAAAAACCCTGGTTACCGAATCTGGAATTATGAGTCGCGCCGATGTGCAACTGATGCGCGATCATCAAATCAATGCATTCTTGGTGGGCGAAGCCTTTATGCGTGCGAGTGATCCGGGCGCAGCTTTAAGCGAACTGTTTAACTAGGAACGCTTGGAGGGCTTCAGCAAATCTAGCCCAACTTTAATCAGCCCAACGAGCACTGTCGTGCCAAGCACATCACCAATGAGCATCACCAAGAAGTGATTAAAACTTCCGGTCTCATCAAGACTTCGGACCGAAAACCACCATTGATGTAAGCCTGCGCTCAGGATTGCATAAACCAAAGTGCAGATTACCAACTTCGGTAAAGTCAAATTACTCAGATCAGATGAGATATCTAAATTCCTCAATATAAAGACTCTGGCTAAGTAGGGCGCAAAGCCGGAAATCAAACCAATGCCTATACAGGTTGCGAGTTCACGAGGGAATGACCCTAAATAACTAATAAAAAAGGATGCGATGGCTATTCCTAATGCGCCCGGTAAGCCAAATATCAGAGTAAGAAATAAACGAAGGCCAGCAGGTAAATAGATCCAGCTCACCCCTAAGCCAAAAATGAGATGGGCAGTTAGCCCATCATTGATATAAAACAAAACTATGTACGCTAGCGCACTAATTAAAAAACCTAAAAGCCACTCTAAAATTATTTTTTTCATGATTGGCGACATGTTGATTAACTTAATACTATGTCACGCTAGCAATCCAATTTATGCAGGTATATACTCTCATCGTTAACCCTTAGGCGAATAGCCCTCTAAATCTTTAATCTTTTATGTCGATCACTAAACCTTCTTACTACATCCGATTTTTAAACTTGATTGATGCTCTTGATCGAATTAACCCTGGCAAAAAACTCGACTCCATTGAAGAAAGTTTGTTGGACAAAATCATTTTGGGCTTTCATGCCAAGCAACCCCTGTTAGTCGGTGATTTAATTTCTCTGTCTGAGTTTGGCTCTCAAGCCACACTTCACGGGCGCCTGAAGAATCTCAGTGCCATGGGCTATATCAAGATGGTAGTGAATGAAGATGGGCGCAAAAAAGAAGTAGTGCCCACTAAGGTCGCCATCAAGCGCTATGAAGAAATTTCTAAGTGCCTAGAAAAGGCTGTCAAAGCGGGTTGATTTACCCCTCAAGAAAGCAAAAAGCCCTTACTGGTAAGGGCTTTTTCTTTAGAGATGATGCTTTAGACGTTAAAGAGGAAGTTTAAGACATCTCCATCTTTAACGACATACTCCTTACCTTCGGCACGCATCTTGCCAGCCTCTTTGGCACCAGACTCACCTTTGAATTGAACAAAGTCTTCAAATGCAATAGTTTGCGCACGAATAAATCCACGCTCAAAGTCCGTATGAATAACCCCTGCAGCCTGTGGGGCTGTATCGCCCTGATGGATTGTCCATGCACGAACTTCTTTAACACCAGCGGTGAAGTAGGTCTGTAGCCCTAATAACTTATAACCCGCACGAATGACGCGATCTAATCCTGACTCCTCCATACCTAGGTCGGCAAGGAACTCCACTCTATCGGCATCATCCAAGTCAGCAATCTCAGCCTCAATTGCGGCGCATACCGCCACTACTGGAGCACCCTCTTTGGCCGCATGCTGAATAACTGCCTCTAAATGAGGATTATTTTCAAAACCGTCTTCTTTGACGTTGGCAATATACATTGCTGGCTTTGCTGTGATTAAGCAGAGCGGCTTTAGGAGCAAGTTTTCTTCTTCAGTCAACTGCATGCTGCGTACCGGCTGGGCTTGATCTAAGTGAGCCTGCACTTTGGTCAGCACAGCCACTAAGGCTGCGGCCTCTTTGTCATTACCTGACTTAGCCGCCTTGCTTGAGCGCTGTAGCGTTTTTTCAACCGTAGTTAAATCTGACAAGGCTAATTCGGTATCGATCACAGCGATATCGGAAATTGGGTCAATCTTCCCGGCCACGTGTATTACATTAGCATCCTCGAAACAGCGCACCACATGGGTAATGGCGTCAGTTTCACGAATATTGGCTAAAAATTGATTACCTAGACCTTCACCTTTCGAGGCACCAGCTACCAATCCCGCAATATCGACAAACTCGACAGCTGCGGGCAAGATGCGCTCAGGCTTGACGATCTCAGCCAAAGCGGCAAGACGGGGGTCAGGAACCTCGACCACGCCTACATTAGGCTCGATCGTGCAGAAAGGATAGTTTTCTGCCGCGATTCCAGCCTTGGTAAGCGCGTTAAAGAGGGTAGATTTGCCGACGTTAGGCAGGCCGACGATGCCACATTTCAAAGACATGGCTGTATTGTAAAGGGCTAGTTTCGATATCATCGAGATATGTCAGAAGTTCACCCAAATACCTTGGTCAAATTGCCCAAAAATACCTCTCAGATACGAACCGTAGATATTGCCGTAGTCGGCGGAGGCATCGTGGGCAAGGCTTGTGCCTTAGGTCTAGCGCAACTTGGGCTACAAACGGTTCAGATAGCCCCCGATTTAGGGCAAATCGTTGCAGCCCCCGAGGGCAGTCAATGGGGGCAACGTATTTATGCTTTTTCTCCAGGCACCCAAAAATTATTGGCTCATCTACAAGTTTGGGATGCGGTTGATCACAGCCGCTTACAAGCTGTTCGGGATATGCGGATTTTTGGCGATCGCGGCGAAAAGCAGGATCAACTGCATCTATCAGCTTTTGAGGCAGGTGTTCCCCAACTAGCCTGGATTGGCGAATCGAATGTAATCGAGCACACCCTAGATCAAGCGTCACGCTTTCAAAGTAAATTGGAGCGCATGAATGGCGCAGTAGAAAATATTCAAGTGATTACTGATGGTGTTCTGCTCCATCTGCAAGATGGTTCAAGCTTGAGAGCCCAACTCCTGATTGCGGCCGATGGCGCTAATTCACCCATCCGCTCAGAGTTAGGGATTTCTGCAAAAGAGGAAAGCTATTCACAAAATGCCGTAGTAGCCAATTGGATTTGCACTAGCGCCCATTTAGAAACTGCTTATCAATGGTTTTTGCCAGGCGGCGATATTGTGGCGATGTTACCGCTACCAAATAAACAAGTATCTATGGTGTGGTCAACCTCACCAGAAAATGCTGCGGATCTTTTAAAACTCGATTTTGCAGGGTGGGCTGAAAAGTTTTCCTCGATTGCTAATGGAGCAATAGCTGCTCAACTTGGAGCGCTCACGCTTAATTCAACGCCAGCGACTTTTCCCCTCAGAAGAATTCAGACGAGTCGATTTATTGGCCCAGCAGAAAATCCAAAAGTAGTTCTGATTGGGGATGCGGCGCATGTCATTCATCCACTAGCAGGGCAAGGATTAAATTTAGGCCTCAGAGATGTTGCATCACTACTTCATGTGCTGAGTAAACAAGAATCTTTTCGACCACTAAATGACATAGTGCTACTGCGTCGCTACGAGCGCCAACGTCAAGGTGATACCAGCGCATTAATTTGGGTAACAGATAAACTCAAAAAGCTTTTCTCAGCGAGTAGTAGCACTGAAAGGCAATTACGTAATTGGGGGCTGGGAATGGTCAATCGTAGTCACTTCATTAAACGGCGGCTCATTGAACGCGCTCTCGGAGATACTGATTTTGAATAAATTACTTTCTATTCTCGCTTTAGCTTGCTCTTTCACATTTTTAGCGGGAACAGTCAACGCGCAATCGGAGCAGCAAGTCCGATCTGAGCTCCAAAAGAAGATTGGCCCAAACACAAAAATCAAAAGTGTTTCTCAATCGCCCATCTCCGGCATATACGAAGTGTTAGTCGGAAATGAGGTTTTTTACACGGATGCAAATAGTAAATATTTAATCCAGGGTGAAATTATTGAGATCGCTACTGGGAAAAATATTACTGAACAAAAACAGGCAGACCTCAATCGCATCAAATGGACCGAACTTAATCCATCAAATGCTTTAAAAGCAGTACGCGGAAATGGCAGTCGACAGTTAGCCATTTTCTCTGACCCGAATTGCGGCTACTGCAAACGTTTAGAAAAATCCTTGCAGCAACTAGATAACGTTACGGTCTATACCTACCTTATCCCGATTCTGTCAGCCGACTCTGCGCTAAAGTCGAAACAAATTTGGTGTTCTGCTGATCCCCAGAAAGCCTATATTGATTGGATGATCAATGGCATTGCACCTAGTGGTAAGAGCGACTGCACCACGCCTTTAGATAAAAATATGGCCTTTGCCAAAACCTACGGAATTACAGGTACCCCTACCATCTTCTTTACTGATGGCAGCCGCTTTCCCGGTGCGGTTCAAATCGTCGATATTGAAAAGAAATTTAGCAGCCTGAAGTAACAGCCCAAACTGATGAATAAATTGAATACCCCTGATCTTCCTGAAATCCAATACACCATTTGGTCGGCAGATTTACACGGTCACCGCTTCCATGTGAAGTTGCGCATTGAGAATCCATTGCCCAATGGACAGATTCTACAAATGCCTGCTTGGATTCCGGGAAGTTATTTAATACGTGATTTCAGTAAACAAATTGAAACGATTGAAGCGTTTGCGCTTGATCAGCCGAATGAAGCGCTAGTCTTAGATCGAATTGATAACGATCAGTGGCGCTTGCCTAAGATCGCTGGTGCAGTAGAAATCCTCACAACGGT
Source organism: Polynucleobacter sp. JS-Mosq-20-D10 (assembly GCF_018687755.1). NCBI lineage: Bacteria > Pseudomonadati > Pseudomonadota > Betaproteobacteria > Burkholderiales > Burkholderiaceae > Polynucleobacter > Polynucleobacter sp. JS-Mosq-20-D10. The sequence continues at coordinate 131,424 of NZ_CP061305.1, read as the reverse complement.
GTATGCATTTGATTCTTCCGTGCGGGCTGCCTATCTGGATACTGAGCGTGCTTTTATCAACCCTAGTAGTTTATGTTTAGCAGTCAAGGGGCAAGAGTCTTTACCCTGTGCTGTAGTGTTGGTTCCTCCCAAAGATACTTGCACGAACTCCTGGACTGTTCAAACGGGCTTACAGCCAGCCAAAGTAGATGATCAAGGTTACGGCTTTTATCTCGCTAAAAATTATGATGATCTCTTAGATCATCCGGTTGCGATGGGTGAATTTCAGATTGCTCATTGGCAATCAAATGGAGTTTCACATGCCATGGCTATTCAAGGCTGTATCCATGAAGTTGATCTGGAGCGCCTAGCAAAAGATCTTCAGGCAATCTGTACCTGCACCATTAATCTCTTTGAACCAAAGACTAAGAAAGTACCTTTTCAGAATTATTTATTTTTGGTGAATGCAGTCCTCTCTGGATATGGCGGACTCGAGCATCGCAACAGCACAGCTCTTCTGTGCCGTCGTGATCAGATTCCCCAAATAAATTCACCACTTGATGAGGTATCCTATCGTGAGTTTCTAGGCCTCTGTAGCCATGAATACTTCCACGCTTGGTTAGTAAAACGTATTCAGCCAAAAGCATTTCAACCTTATCAACTCGATCGCAGAAACCATACTCGTTTACTGTGGTTATTTGAAGGCTTTACTAGTTACTACGATGATTTGCAATTGTTCCGCAGCAAACGCATCGATCTCAAAACCTATCTCAAGCTAGTTGCTAATAATTGGAATGGTATTTTGCGTGGACCAGGTAGATTGAAACAAAGCCTTGCCGATAGTTCTTTTGATGCATGGACAAAATACTATCAAGCCGATGAGAATACGCCGAATGCAGTCGTGAGTTATTACGGCAAGGGGGCATTACTAGCGTTGGGCTTAGACCTTAAGATTCGAGCATTTACAGAGAACTGCCAGTCCCTAGATGATTTAATGCGTCTCATTTGGCAAACCCATGGAGTAACGCTTGATGGCATTACTGAAGAAGGCTTAGATGAGTTGGTACTCAAACTACTTGGGAAGGGATTCTCCAAAACTTGGAATGAATTTCAATCTCGCTATATTTTTGGCACTGAAGATATTCCAATTCAGAAATGGATTCATTCGCAAACCATTTCAGTGAAACAAAAAACCCATTCCAAGCTTGAGAAGATCAAACTTCAATTCGGTCTGCGCCATGCTGAATTTGGTGGCTGGCTAAAGGTAACTCACGTACTCGATGGTGGAGCTGCACAATTAGCTGGCCTAGCCACTGGAGATCTTTTAGCTAGCATCAATGGTGAACGCATTACTGCGGCACGTTGGGATAATGTCTTGTCTAGTTTGATCACAGGACAAATCATTCAGATTTGCTTTTACCGAGATGACCTACAGCATGAGTGCATCACCACTCTTGAGGATGACCAAATTCCAGCCCAGTACACCCTCACGCCAACTGAGTAATGTATTCATTTTCTGCGGCTGATATTCCAGAAGATTGGCGCGCCCTACTCGGAGATTATTTTGAATCCCCTGAGTGGCAAATACTACAGACCAATCTGAGAGCTGAGTTCAATACAGAGCTGGAGAAGATTTGTCCGGAGCCTCAATATTTCTTCAAAGCACTGACATTAACCCCGCTTACCAAAGTCAAGGTCGTCATCTTGGGGCAAGATCCATATCACTCCCCTGGACTAGCGCAGGGCTTGGCTTTTTCTATTCCGAGCAATATTCCGACAAGTTCTCGCCAATTTCCGAGCTCCTTACGCAATATTAGTAAAGCGCTAGTGCTGGAAGGTTTTGGCACTCTTCCCACCGGTGATCTTCACCCATGGGCTGAGCAAGGCGTCCTGCTCCTCAATACGGCTCTCAGCGTCAAATTGGGTGAGGCCGCTAGTCATGCCAACCTCGGCTGGAAATCCCTGATTGATAGACTGATTAGTGGCTTGGCACAGCAAAAACTATCTTTAGTGTGGATGCTGTGGGGCGGTCATGCCCAATCCAAGCTCCCCCTGATTGAGGCAGCACCAGGTCAATTGATTCTGCAATCCTCCCATCCTTCTGGGCTGGGGGTCTATAAAACAGATCGACCCTTTCTGGAGCCCGGAGCAAAAGCAAGTTGCGGACACTTCACTAAAGCCAATGAGTGGCTCGTGAAACACCAAAAAAGCCCTATTTGCTGGGTTACCTCAAACAAGTCCACATCCAGCGTTACACCTCAAGCTACTCTCTTTAATTAACGATTAGCCACTGCATGGAGGCAGCCGGCCAAACATGCTGCCACTATGGCACTCAACCATTCCAGCATCTGGCCCGACTGAAATAAACCTGCAAATTGCCCTACATATGAGCTCGCTAAGGCAGCTGTGAAGCCAATCAAAGCAGCCATGAGGAATTTCTTAATATTGGGCTTAGATTGACGTTTTCCTGGGTAAAAAACCAAGGCAGATACACCAGTTAAGCCACCAATCACCAGAAAAGCTAAAAACCCCATTGCTACCCCCATTGTTGCTGACATCAAATCTATAATCACCATTATGAAGTTGTTGACACTCGGCATCAATCATCACACAGCGCCGGTCGCTATTCGGGAAAAGGTCGCCTTTGACCCTGAATTTCTTCAAGAAGCGTTGCACGATCTTCGCCAACATCTCGTTGGCGCGAATCAGGCCGGCCTGCCTGAGGCCACAATTCTGTCTACCTGCAATCGAACTGAACTCTACTGTGCAGCTAATGATGCAGATGCAGCCAGCCTTTTGCATGAAGCCACTTTTGATTGGTTAGCTAAAACCCAACAACTTGCACCAAGCAGTTTAGAGCCACATATTTACTCACTACCGCAGTCTGATGCGGTACGCCATGCTTTTAGGGTGGCCTGCGGATTAGATTCAATGGTGATTGGCGAAACCCAAATCTTAGGGCAGATGAAAGATGCTGTGCGAACTGCAAATGATGCAGGCGTCCTTGGCACTTATCTCAATCAACTCTTTCAGAAAACCTTTGCTGTTGCAAAAGAAGTTCGTGGCTCGACAGAGATTGGTGCGCACTCGATTTCAATGGCAGCGGCATCCGTTCGATTGGCTGAGCGCATTTTTGAAAGTATTGCAGACCAACGCGTTCTGTTTATCGGCGCTGGCGATATGATCACCTTGTGCGCTACCCATTTCGTAGCTCGTAAGCCTAAAGTAGTAGCAATTGCTAATCGCACGATTGAACGCGGACAAGAATTAGCAGACTCGATTTCTATTCAAGATGTTGAGGCAGAATCATTCAAGCTCTCAGATTTGCCAAGTCGATTGCATGAATTTGACATCATCATTTCGAGTACAGCATCATCACTGCCGATTATCGGATTAGGAATGGTGGAGAGCGCTCTTAAGCAACGTCGCCGCAAACCCATGGTCATGATTGATCTAGCGGTTCCCCGTGACTTTGAGCCAGAAATTAGCCGCTTAAATGATATCTATTTGTATACTGTCGATGATTTAGGTGTGATGATTCAGACGGGCGCCTCTTTACGCCAAGCAGCTGTGAGTCAGGCAGAAGCCATTATTGAAGATCGGGTTGGTAATTTCATGCACTGGATGCAAGGTCGCAAGACTGTGCCACTCATTCAGGATATTCAGCAACAAGGCGAGCACCTCAGGCAACTTGAACTAGATCGCGCGATGAAACGATTGATGCGTGGTGAAGATCCTCAAGAGGTTCTCAACGCAATGGCGCAGGGCTTAACTAATAAGTTCCTACATGGTTCATTGCATGCTTTACAACATTCCAATGGCGCTGAGCGTGACGCCCTGATTAAGTTGCTTCCCAAATTATTCGCCTCGCACTCCAAGCCAGAAGACCATTAGATGAAGCCCAGCATGCGGGCTAAGCTAGACCACCTAGACACGCGCTTAGCCGAACTCAATTCCTTACTAACAACCGAAGAGTCCACCAAAGATATGGACAACTATCGGAAGCTCACGCGTGAGCATTCTGATATTGCGACGGTAGTAGAGCAATTTGGCCTGTACAAACAAGCTGAGGCTGATGCTCAAGCTGCAGAAGAGATGCGCAAGGATCCTGACATGAAGGACTTTGCTGATGAAGAGCAGAAACAAGCTCAAGCCACCATGGAAAAACTTGAAGGCATTCTTCAAAAACTACTCCTACCCAAAGATGTCAACGACGAACGCAATGTCTTCCTAGAAATTCGGGCGGGTACTGGTGGTGACGAGAGTGCCCTCTTTGCCAGCGACCTACTTCGCATGTATACGCGCTTTGCAGAACGCCAGGGCTGGAAAGTGGAAGTCGTCAATGCAGCCGAATCTGATCTTGGTGGCTATAAAGAAGTTGTTCTCCGCTTAGTAGGTCAATCCGTCTACTCACGACTCAAATTTGAGTCCGGTGGCCATCGCGTACAACGTGTTCCCCAAACAGAAACTCAAGGGCGCATACATACTTCGGCTTGCACAGTGGCAGTGATGCCAGAAGCAGATGAATTAGAAGCGGTCAAAATTAACCCTGCTGAATTACGCATCGATACTTTCAGAGCTTCAGGTGCCGGTGGTCAGCATATCAATAAAACAGATTCTGCTGTGCGTATCACCCACTTGCCCACTGGCACGGTAGTGGAGTGCCAAGATGATCGCAGTCAGCACCGTAATCGTGAACAAGCGATGAAGGTGCTTGTCTCACGCATCATGGATGCCCGCGAGCGTGAAAAACATCAGTTAGAAGCTCAGACCAGAAAGTCTCTAGTTGGCACTGGTGATCGTAGTGATCGCATTCGTACATATAACTTTCCGCAAGGTCGTATTACCGATCACCGCATCAATCTCACGCTTTACAAGATTGATGCCATGATGGATGGTGATCTCGATGATCTTTGTAATGCCTTGGCGTCTGAGCATCAGGCGGAGCTTCTTGCAGCACTTGGCGATAGTTAATACAAACAGGATGGGTTTCAGCCATTCTTTAAGAGAATTAATTAGCAACTGCGAATTGCCTGCTAATGAAGCGCGAATATTGCTAGCCCACCTACTTGAGAAGTATTACCAACTTCCACGCTCTGCCTTACTATCCCGTGATGACATGTCTTTGAATGAGCAAGCTTTTGAGGAATGGGTAAGACTAGTCTCCAGAAGAATGGATGGCGAGCCCATCGCCTATATCTTGGGCAAGAAAGGCTTTCATCATATTGAGTTACAGGTTGGTCCTGGGGTGCTGATTCCCCGCCCAGAAACTGAGCTCCTTGTAGAAATTGCCCTTACTGAAATTGCAAAATTTAACAAACATACAAGAGTATTAGATCTCGGTACAGGCTCCGGCGCTATTGCACTCTCTATCGCAAGCGCTATGCCACTGGCGTCACTGATTGCAACAGATCAATCGACCGAGGCTTTGGCTATTGCAAAGCAAAATGCACAAACTTTGAACCTGTTAGATCAAGTCCAGTTTTTACTAGGTAGTTGGTATGCGGCGTTGATCGAACCAAGCCAATTTGATGTGATTGTCAGCAATCCACCCTATATTGCCCATCAAGACCCCCACCTCACTCAAGGGGATCTGCGCTTTGAACCTGAATCCGCCTTGACCGATTACGCTAGCGGGTTGAGCTGCTTGGAGGTCATTATTGCTGGAGCAGATCAATACCTAAAACCTGGTGGCTTGATTGCCATCGAGCATGGCTTTGATCAATCTGAGGCTGTAATGGAGCTTATGAAAGTAGCAGGTTTAATAGATGTGCAGGCGCACCTCGATTTAGCAGGCCACTACCGGGCTGCTTCTGGACGAAAAAAGCTCTAAAACCAACCCAGGGTATTAACCCTTTTCTTCAGATAGCCTTAAAATTAACCCATTATCGGCTGTAAATTATCATCTTTAAATGGCATCAATTTAGGAAAAAAATATGGACACCCAAGCAAAAATTCAAGAAATCGTTACTAGCCATCCCGTTGTATTGTTTATGAAGGGTAATGCCCAGTTTCCACAATGTGGCTTTTCCGGAAACGCGATCAATATTTTGCGCGCAAGTGGTGTGCAGACTCTTCATACTGTTAACGTTTTGGAAGATGAAGCAATTCGTCAGGGCATTAAGGAATTTGCTAACTGGCCAACTATTCCTCAGCTCTACATCAATGGTGAATTCATTGGTGGCTCAGACATCATGACTGAAATGTTCGAAAGCGGTGAGTTGAAAAAGCTTGTACAAGCTTGATTACACAAAATCTGCATGGCTCATATTTGTGACTTTTGACTTAATCTCTCTTTTACTATTTGGCCTGCCATTCAGTTTATGTGCAGGCCTTTTGGTATATGTGCTCAATTTACGCTCAGCCCTCACTAGAGTTGAACAACAAAATCAAAATGATGTTGCGCTTTCTGCTAGCTTAAGAATAGAGCGTGATCAGGCATTGCAGAATGCCATTCGACTTGAGGCAGCACTGGACTCCGAGCGTAAACAGGGCTTAGGAAGAATTGAATCCCTCAATGAGGCTAAAGAGGCGCTCACCAGTCAATTCAAAAATCTTGCCAATGAAATTTTGGAAGATAAGTCCAAACGATTCACCGAACAGAATGTAGCTAACCTAGACGCACTGCTTAAGCCACTACAAACTAAGCTTTCGGAATTTAAAGAGCAGGTAAATACTTCATATGGCAACGAAGCACGCGAACGCTTTGCCCTTAAGAGTGAGATCGAGCGTCTAGCCAATCTGAATTTACGAATGTCAGATGAGACACGCTCCCTGACCCAGGCGCTGAAGGGCGACTCCAAAGTACAAGGTAATTGGGGTGAATTGGTTTTAGAGTCCATTCTTGAGTCTTCTGGCCTGCGTAAGGGTGAAGAGTACCTAGTTCAGGATAGTCACACGCAAACCGATGGTTCACGCCTTCAGCCTGACGTTGTCGTCAAACTACCGGAGGGTAGAAGCTTAGTAGTTGATAGCAAGGTTTCTATTACAGCGTATTCACGTCATGCTGAGGCTTCTGATCCAGTGGTAGCTGAGCAAGAACTCATGGCCCACATTCAGTCCCTTCGACAACACATTCAAGGACTTTCAAGCAAGAACTACAGCGCTTTGTATGGCACTGGCTCAGTAGACTTCGTGTTGATGTTTGTGCCCATTGAGCCTGCATTCCTGCTAGCCCTCAAGACAGCGCCTAATTTGTACCAGGAGGCACTAGCCAAGAATATTGTGCTGGTATGCCCAAGTACTTTGATGGCAACCTTGAGAACTGTTGCGCACCTGTGGCGTCAAGATTCACAAAACCGCAACGCTCTAGAAATTGCAAAACAATGTGGCACGCTCTATGATAAGTTTGTTGGCTTTGTTGATGATCTTGAAAAACTCGGTCAACGCCTAGATCAAGCCCAAACAAGTTATCACGATGCCTTTAGTAAACTCAAATCTGGTAAAGGTAATCTCATTCGCACTGCAGAGAAGGTGCGCGAGCTTGGCGTTAAGCCTAGTAAAAATTTATCTGCACCCTTAATTGAATCATCAAGCGACTCTGAATAAAAATTGACTGCTACGAGTACGTCAGCATTGCCAGCATCATCTCACTCTTATAGAAAGGTTGCTATTGCAGCCTGCTTTGGCACCTTTCTAGAGTGGTACGACTTTCTGACCTTCGCAACTCTTGCGGTGGTCTTTGGTCCTCTTTTCTTTCCCTCAAGCGATCCTAGTACAGCGCTTTTAGCCAGCCTAGCAACATTCGGTGTTGGCATGGTGGTAAGACCCATTGGAGCAGCGATATTTGGCAGTATTGGCGATCGTATTGGGCGGCGCCCAGTGTTTATGATCACCATTACCCTCATGGGTATTGCTACGGTATGCGTTGGTTTTTTGCCGACCTATGCCCAAGTTGGCATCTGGGCACCCATTCTGCTGGTTAGCCTAAGACTCTTACAAGGCCTCTCAGCAGGAGGAGAAATTGGCGGTGGTGCAGTCTATCTAACAGAGCATGCTGGTCAAACTAATCGCGGCTTTAAGACAAGCTTCTTGCAGCTCATGGGGCCACTGGGCATCCTGGTATCCACACTCCAAATTGCCTTGCTGCAAACCTATCTTACCCAAGAAGAATTTCTATCGTGGGGGTGGCGTGTGCCTTTTTGGGTTTCACTGATTCTGCTGTTGATTGCATTTAAAGCCCGCATGGCTCTAGAAGAGACGCCGATCTATTTGCATTTAAGCAAAATGCATACTCAATCAAAAAGTCCGTTGCGAGATAATTTCAAAGACCCTGAGACCAGAAAAAGAATGTTCCTACTTTTCTTTTGCGTTTCAGCAGGTGGGGCGATACTATTTTTCTGCGTGCAAGTCTACACTTCTATATTTCTAAAAACCGTAGTGAAATTGCCCCCTCAGCTAGTGGACCAATTGAGTGTTTATGCAACAATTGCTCTACTACCACTTACTATTTTTGCGGGCTGGCTATCCGATAGGATCGGCAGAAAGCCCGTGGTTGTCAGCGGCCTCATTCTGGGGGCTACATTAATACTACCGGCATTTTACTTACTGAAAAATTTGAATAGCAATTCAATGATCACCATTGCTGGAATATTAATTGGCCTATCCATCATTCTTGCGCTTGTCGTTGGCCCACAAACTGCACTACTTGCAGAACTCTTTCCGGCAAAAACCAGAAACAGTGCGGCAACGCTTCCTCATAACTTAGCAGCCGGCTGGATAGGCGGACTTCTCCCCTTAATTGTTACCTGGCTCAATCATGAGTGGGCTAATGACCTAGCAGGTCTAATGTATCCAACGTTTTTCTTGGGGATCGGCGCTTTAATGGCAGCACTTTATTTGCCAGAAACTAAGCAATCTAATTTACACAAGTAATAAGATGTGCAATATATTTCTTAAATATATTGCCAATTTCCTAAAAGTACAGGCGTAAACATTGCATCGGATCTAACTCCAAAATATTTTGGAACATTTTCCCCAATACCCAACTGCTCAACTAAATTTGAAAATACCGAATCAATCAAAACCAGCGCTTTAGCGTTTTCTAAGACTTTTAGCCAATCAAAAATATTGTCTGTTACTTCCGATATTTCAATAATTTGATACCCTTTATTTTTGGCGTCATCGACATTAAACTTTTTCGAAAAATCTGACCCCTGCTGGTGGATGACCATGTATTTCTCTTGCTTAACTAATTTATCAAATAAATTACTTTCTCTATCTATATTCCTTTTTAGACAATTTGCTAAAGTCCATTTTTTTGAGAAAGGGACATTGCTAACTGCATATTTATATTGATCAAACTTTAGAGTTGACTGAAGCAATTTATTAGGCAAGTCCTTATGTGTACTTAGGTAGTGGTACAGCGATAACACCTTATTGACACTAACTTTATGCAAAATATCCATCGGCACTTGATACATATAGTCGAAATTTATTGGGTCTGACCACCCAATTCCAATCCAGTTGACCCAAGGAGTAGCCTCTTGGAATGAAGGCAAAAAACTTTCATTAATTGGCCAAAAAACCTCATCCCCACTCTCGTAAAAATGCCTTGCAATCGGCAACGCGATGATGATGTCTCCAAGACCACGTGACTGTATTAGACCAATTTTCATATCGTATAAAAATTTATTTTTTGTAAATACGGCAATTCATGTGGACCTCAGTTATCACATTGTTCTGACCCATGGCGATAATATTTAGTTGCTCTTCCTTAATTTTCCCGGATATTAACTGTTCATGCCAATAGGGATGAAGAAGGTTTTTCACTTCCTCTATTCGAATATCCACACCAAGATAATGCGCTAGTGTTGTGGCTGCAGATATACCCCCAGCCTTCCACTCATCATTTAACTTCTTATCGAATAGGCTTATTGATTGTGGTGTTATGGGTCTGCAATGGGTTGGGTCGCCCAAATAATCGTCACTTCGAGGATGGGGAACGTGTATTACCAGCAATGCCCCATCTTTTGACACTCTATATATTTCCTTGATTATGGTTAAATATAGATCGGTGGACTGCCCCATATGCTCTAAAGCATGAATGAAGCGCATTTCTTCACAAGAATTATCAGCCCACGGCCAAGGCGTTATCTCTAAGTCAACTAACTCATCAACTGATTCAGTTTTGAATTTGTCAACATTTATAAACCCCTCCAACCTCTTGTTTCCACACCCCATATGTAGCTTCATAATCAACCCTAAGTTATATGCACCTGACACAGAACCACTAAGGAAAAAGGCCCACTTGCAACGAAGCAGTGAGCCTTATATTTTTTGGTGCCCCTTGTCCGACTCGAACAGACCACCTACTGATTACAAATCAGTTGCTCTACCAGATGAGCTAAAGGGGCAACGGGAATATTTTAACCTATTTCACAATTGTTAAGGAAGGTCTGCTTGCTTTTGGCTTTTCAGCATTCTCGGGGCTGACATCTTTGAGTTTGTCGGCCTGACTTGCATCAAAGGGAAAGGACATTCCCTGGCCATTTTCTCGGGCATAGATTGCTAAAACATGACTCACTGGAACCATAATTTTTCTTGGCACTCCGCCAAATCTTGCCTGAAAACTGATCCAGTCGTTATCCAAATTCAGCTGGTGACAGGCCTCAAGGGAGAGATTTAAAACAATTTCATTCTTCTTCACAAACTCCATCGGCACTTCAACACTAGAGTCCACAAAGACAGCCATGAAGGGCGTAAAACCAAAATCCGTGCACCACTGATGTAGGGCACGGATTAGGTAGGGTTTATTGCTTGGAATATCAGACATGCTTATTCTGCCAGCCTGAGTAATGAGCCGCTTAGCGACGCATTACCTTTTCTGATGGAGTCAATGCCTCAATGTAGGCAGGTCTGCTGAAAATACGCTCAGCGTACTTCAAGAGTGGGGCTGCATTGCGTGAGAGATCAATGCCGTAATGCTCCAAACGCCACAATAAAGGAGCGATTGCTACATCAAGCATAGAAAACTCTTCACCCAGCATGTACTTATTCTTCACAAAAATGGGTGCAAGCTGAGTTAAGCGATCACGAATCGCTAAGCGCGCTTTTTCATGAGACTTCTCAGCTGCTTTGCCTTTTTCATTCTCTAGGGCTGCAACGTGTACGAACAACTCTTTCTCAAAATTGAAAAGGAAGAGGCGTGCGCGTGCGCGAGCAACAGGATCAGGCGGCAGTAATTGCGGATGAGGAAAACGCTCATCAATGTATTCGTTGATGATATTTGACTCATACAAAATCAAATCACGTTCGACCAAGATTGGAACTTGGCCATAAGGGTTCATCACCGAGATGTCTTCTGGCTTGTTAAACAAGTCCACATCACGGATTTCAAAGTCCATGCCTTTTTCGAAAAGCACCAGACGGCAGCGTTGCGAGAATGGGCAGTTTGTGCCCGAGTACAACACCATCATAAATTTATTTCCTTAAATATCTACTTCAATACATCAAACGCACAAACAACTGCGACTTTAACTCTTAAAAACCTTAGCTTAGTGAATGTCTTTCCAGTAAGCCTTATTCAAACGTGAAGCTACCAGCGTGAAGATTGCCAAGAAGATCAGCACAATCACACCCAAACGCTTACGCTCAAGTTGCACTGGCTCAGCCATCCATGACATGAAGGCAACCAAGTCAGCAATGTTGTCGTCATACTCTTGTGACTTCATTGTTCCTGGAGTCAACTGCTCAAATCCAACAAATTTTTTCTCTACACGGCTTGCATCGTGTGGATCCGGACGCTCTTCAAACTTTGCAGCTCGCTCACCCTGCAACTGCCAAAGAACATGAGGCATACCAACGTTTGGATACACCAAGTTATTCCACCCGGTTTGAGTGGTGTCATCTTTGTAGAAAGTACGGAAATAGGTATAGAGCCAATCCGTGCCACGTGCTCGCGCTTCAACAGACAAGTCTGGAGGAGTTTTACCAAAGAACGCCTTGCCATCTTTGGGTGACATTGAAATAGTCATCAAGTCACCAACTTTAGCGTCCGACAAAATTAAGTTATCTTTAATTTGCTGATCTGTCAGACCAATGTCACGTAAGCGGCTATAACGCATGCTAGTAGCTGAATGACAGTTCAAGCAATAGTTCACAAATATCTTGGCGCCGTTTTGCAAAGAAGCATTGTTGCTAACGCGATTTGGTGCAGTCTCCAACGGGAAACCACCCTCACTTGCATTTGCAGTTAAACCAAAACCAAGGGCGGCAATCAAGACTGTCGCCTGACAGACGCCCATTACAGTGTGCAAAATTCGTTTCATACTAGTTCCTAATTTCTCGGGTATCTGAATTAATGGGACTTAAAAGTAACGCGAGTTGGAACTGGCTTGAACGTACCAAGCTTGCTCCAGAAAGGCATCGCCAAGAAGAAGCCCAGATAATAAATAGTACAAATCTGAGAAATCTTTTCAAATACTGGTGATGGCGCCTCGATACCCAAATAACCCAAAATCACAAAGGTCACGACAAAGATGCCATAGATGTATTTGTGGAACTGTGGGCGGTAACGAATCGATTTCACCGGAGAATGATCTAACCATGGCAAGAAGAAGAGGATCACAACGGAGCCACCCATAATCACAACACCCCAAAACTTCGCATCAAACGCATAGAAACCGGCAGCCAATACCAATGCGATTGCTGCACATGCGCCTTTGACTTTGAAATCATTAGACTTCAGGGCGAACATCGACAAAATCACCGCCAAGAAAATCCACAATGGCAATAAGAAGTTAGATGTTGTTGCGCGTAGCATTGAATAGAACGGTGTGAAATACCATACCGGTGCAATGTGCGTTGGAGTAACGAATGGATTTGCTGGAATGAAGTTATTCGCTTCCAAGAAATATCCACCCATTTCTGGAGCAAAGAAAACAATCGAGGCAAAAATGATCAAGAAACCACCCAAATACATAACGTCATGAACGCTATAGTACGGGTGGAATGGAATGCCATCAACTGGATGGCCATTTGCATCAAGTGTATTTTTGATTTCTACGCCGTCTGGATTGTTGGATCCTACTTCATGCAATGCAAGAATATGTGCAGCTACCAAACCGATCAAGACGAGTGGAATAGCAATTACGTGGAATGCGAAGAAGCGATTTAAGGTTGCATCACCGACTACGTAGTCACCACGCAACCACAAAGATAGATCTGGGCCAATCAATGGAATGGCAGAGAACAAGTTCACGATCACTTGAGCGCCCCAATAGGACATTTGACCCCATGGGAGCAAGTAACCAAAGAATGCTTCACCCATCAAGCACAAGAAGATTGCGCAACCAAAAATCCAAATTAACTCACGTGGCTTGCGATATGAACCGTAGATCAAGCCACGGAACATGTGCATGTAAACCACTACAAAGAACATTGAAGCGCCAGTGGAGTGCATGTAGCGGATCAACCAGCCCCATGGCACTTCGCGCATGATGTATTCAACAGATTCAAAGGCCTTAGCTGCATCTGGCTTGTAGTTCATTACCAAGAAAATGCCGGTAATGATCTGAATTGCCAACACAACTATAGCTAACGCGCCAAAAATATAGAAAAAATTCAGGTTTTTTGGAGCGTAATACTCACTCATGTGACGCTTAAATGCATCAGTCACAGGTAAACGCGAATCAACCCACGCCATCAGTTTCACTGCGGCGGATGCGTTTGCTGGGACTTCTTTTTCTTGAAATGCCATTTATATCTCCTTAGGCCTTCTTATCTTCGCCGACCAGAATTTTGGTGTCGCTCAAATACATGTGTGGCGGCACTTCCATATTGTCTGGTGCTGGTTTGTTTTTAAATACGCGGCCGGCCATGTCAAAAGTTGAGCCATGGCATGGGCAGAGGAAGCCGCCCTGCCACGTATTAGGCAAAGAAGGCTGAGCGCCCGCCTCAAACTTGGGCGTAGGCGAGCATCCTAAATGGGTGCAAATACCAACTACAACCATATATTCAGGCTTAATTGAGCGCCATTGATTTTGCGCATAAGGCGGGGTAAATTGGGCAGGATCCCTTAAAGAATCAGGGTCTGCGAGCTCTGCATCAATCTTGGAAAGCTCGGCAACTTGCTCAGGAGTGCGGCGCACCACCCAAACTGGCTTACCGCGCCACTCAACCATACGCATTTCGTCTGGCTGCATACCGGATATATCGATCTCAACAGCAGCTCCGGCGGCTTTGGCGCGCTCAGAAGGCTGAAAACTGTCCACAAAAGGGTAAAGGGCTGCAGCTGCACCAACACCGCCGACTGCTGAAGTGGCGATCAACCAATTACGGCGATCCTTATCCATACTGGGCTTGTCACTCATTTACAAAATTCCTCGAAAAGAGCATTTATAGGTAAAAATACTTAAAGGTGAGATTTTAAAGTAAAAATGGGGTATTCATCAAAGTTATGGGGTTAATTTTGAGTTAACCTCAATCCATGTGAAATGAAAGGTATTTATGGCCGTTTTAAAGGAATTTCGGGACTTTGCAGTTAAGGGTAACGTCATTGATTTAGCGGTTGGTGTAATTATTGGCGGGGCTTTTGGAAAAATTGTTGATTCCCTAGTAAACGACATCGTCATGCCGGTAATTTCGACCCTTTTAGGGGGTCATATCGACTTTACAAACCTATTTGTAGTTTTAGGTCATATTCCAGAAGGAGTTCCTAGAACATTTGACGCCCTAAAAAAAGCTGGGGTTCCAATCTTTGCTTATGGCAATTTCATTACCATTTCCATCAACTTCATCTTATTGGCATTTGTAATTTTTCAGATGGTGAAGTTAGTGAATAAAGTTAGACTAATGGATGCCCCTCCTGCAACCCCAGAAGCCGAGGACATTATCTTATTGCGAGAAATTCGGGATAACCTTAAGAAATAATTTTCTAATTGCGCTTAGTGAGGTCATAGGTCAAAGAGTGGATAGGGAAGCTTTAATTAATTAGGATAAAGATGTGTTACTGGTATTCCAGCCTTCGATACTCGATACATATCTTTGTAAGCACTCTCTAAGTTCCGAGTAAAAACGTGGGTGTCAAATAGCTTCGAACTCAATCTCTGTGTGCTCAACTTTTCTTTTATCAACTTAAGTTGTTCAGGATTTTTCGACAAGCTCAAGGCTAGATCAAAATATTCTGACTCACTGCTCGTAATCAACTCATGCATGCCCAAAGAACTTAGCTGACTGGCAGCAACACGAGCAGCAAATGACTTGCCAATAAGGGTCAGCACAGGAACTTCAGCCCACAAGGCATCCGCAGCAGTTGTGTGCGCATTGTAATTTGGGGTATCCAAAAAAAGATCTGCTAATTGCAATCGATTGAGGTGATCTCGCCTTTTTTCTGTGCGATCAGAGAAAATTAAGCGGTCAGAATCAACCCCCATCTGCGTCGCATAATTTTTAAGATTAATAATTACTTGCGGTGACGATTTCGAAAACCACAAGACACTATTTGGCACCTGCTGCAATAGACGCATCCAGACTCTAAATATCGCCGGGGTTATTTTAAATACATTGTTAAAGCAAGCAAAAATGAATCCTGAATTTGGTAACCCTTGACTCTGCCTACTTGGAGGCTCGTCCAACTCACCATATGATATAGCTGAATCAGCCGGGAAACAGGATCCAGGGAGGTATGCAATTTTTTCACTGTAAAAAGGCTGACTCTCACTGGGAATGCAGACCTCATCAGACACCAGATAATCGTAGAAATTAGCACCTGATGTGCCCGCATAACCCAGAAATCCAATTTGGATAGGCGCAATCCGCTTTGAAAACAACTGCATGCGATTAAGCCCGGTATGGCTATTGAGGTCAACTGCAATATCTAACATCTGATCACGAACCAAAGCCTCTGCCTGCAAACTGCTGAGACTATACAAATCAAAGGATTGCTTAAAAAGGAGTCTTAATTCATTGCCAACTTCATCGTCAGTAGCCTCATTGAGAAAGAAGCCATATATCTCAAAGTCGTCACTGTTATGAAGTTGAATAATATTTTTTACAACAAACCCTACTGGGTGACTCCTAAAATCAGATGAAAAATATCCAACTCGGATTTTATTTTTCTCTCCCCCAAGCTTAGGGGTTGCCCCATGAGTTGCTATGACATCAAACATATCTTTCACCCAGACTTCGGCTGCTTTTTTTTGAAGATCTGGAGAGTCCACGGCGGAAAGCAAAGAAAATGGAAGCGTAACCCTTTCACCTAATTCAATCTTGGAAACTAATTCATTGAAAAGATTTTCTAAGCCCTCCCAAGAGGCTATTTGTGATTTTGCGTGAACTATAAGTCCTAGCAGATCCGCATAATCAGGCTTAAGCAACATTCCCTCTTCTAAAAATGGGATTGCATCTGCATACCTGCCCATTTCGCTGAGAATAATGCCCTTATTGATGATGGCATCAAATCGGCCCGAGCCCATGGCTAGGGCCTTCTCATTAGCCTCTAAAGCGTCCTCAAGCCTACCTAATCTCAGCAAGATTAAGCCTTGGTTTGCCCAACCCTCATAAAGATCGGATCTTAATTCCAAGGCTCGCATATTCGAAATTAACGCTTCTTGAAATTGATGTCTTAATATCAAGCAGACTGTGTAATTTAGCCACCCCTCAAATGAATTGGGGCGAATACTGACAGCAGTTTCATAAATCTTTAGCGCATTGATTGTGTTCTTTTGCTCTAAATAAATCACCCCTAACTCAATGCAGGCCTCGTAAAATTGAGAATCCAACTTTAAGGCCTGCATGAATGAGTCCTTAGCCTGCTCAGCTTGGGATAAGCGCTTAAAAGCTAGCCCTTGGTTATAAAAAGATAGCTTGCACTGGGGATTAATGCTGAGTGAATGCCGAAAGGCTTCTAGCGCATCATTTGGACGTCTTAGATAGGTTAATGAAATTCCATAATTTAACCAAGCCTCTCCATTGCCAGGGGCTAATTTTGTAGCTTTGACGTGGTGTACTAATGCATCCTGATGCCTGCCAAGGGAGGATAGTGCTTTACCAAGGTTATATTGAAGGGCAGGGTCATTTGGATTAATTTTGGCCGCTTTGCTCAGATAATTAACAGCCTCCTTATCATTACCAGCAGAAGCCTTTAACATCCCGACTATTTGCAGCGCAGGAAAAAATGACGGATTTTGTTTTAAAAGGCCAAGCAACACAGTTTCAGCATAGGATGGATTACCATTTTGCAAAGCCTGAATAGCCTGGCCAAACATTACTTCAAGTTGATTCATACTTACATTTCTCTATTTAGAAGCTAGACTCTCAAGCTAGCATATTGTAAGAATGCCAATCGCTCAAGACTACTTCATTATCTTCAGAATTGAACAAGCAGTAGGTTTATGCATTGCAACAATAAGTAAAGAAACGGATAATGCCTCAACAGCACAAAGGCTTAAGTCAAGTTTCTTTGCCTAAGCCAGCATATACAAACCACATACTCGCCTGATGATGCAAACCCTTAATAAGCAACTGGAAAATGCCATCAGAAATCTCCAAGATGGTCATTTCAATGAAGCTGAATCGCTTTTATCTGCATGCTTGAAGCTCGATCCTCAAAATGCAGATATTCACCGCTTCCTCAGTATTGCAAAAGCCCTTCAAGGCAAGAATCAAGAAGCCCTTGAATCTATTAATGCCTCTATAAAAATTAATCCTCAAAATGGTATTACCCACAGCAATAAAGGCAACATATTACGCACCTTGGGCAGGCATCAAGAGGCCATAGATTGCTACCAACTGGCAATTAAGCTATTGCCGGGATATGCCGAAGCCTTCAACAATATTGGCAATCTATACCAAGAAATCAAGCAGGCGCAAGAATCTCTTCAATATTACGACCAAGCCATTCTCATTGCACCAGGTTATGCAAATGCAATGGCAAACAAATCAAATGCATTATTAAAGTTGAAACTTTACGACCAAGCCCTCGAACACATCAAGACTGCACTTCAACTCTCCCCCAATGAACCTTTTTTATTAGGGAACTATCTGCATACCAAAATGCTGTTGTGCGACTGGGAAGGTCTTGATGCGCTCTATTCCCAAGTCATTGCAGGTATGCGCTCTGGTCAAAAGACTACTGAACCATTTGGCCTGCAAGGCATCTGCGATTCAGAAGCAGACTTAGCCGTGTGTGCGCAGATCTTTGCTGCCGACCACTTTCCCGCCCAGAACCCATTGCCTGCCGTTTCTCGGCCGCCAAGTCCAAAAATTCGCATCGGCTATCTTTGTGGTGAGTTTAGGGATCAAGCTACCTCGATCCTGATGACTGGAGTCTATGAGTCTCACGATCAAGATCGCTTTGAGATTTATGCTTTTGATAACGGCTGGGATGATGGCAGCCCTTTACGTGCTCGGATCACAGCAGCGTTTACCCAGATGTTTGATATCACTCGCCTGACAGATCTACAAGCTGCGCAGCTTATTCAGGAGACGGGGATCGATATTCTTGTGAACCTGAACGGCTACTTTGGAGATGGCCGCCAAGGTGTTTTTGCTTACAGGCCAGCACCAGTACAAGTGAACTACCTTGGATTTCCAGGGACGATTGGTGCACCTTATATAGACTATCTCATTGCGGATCCCATTGTCATTCCTTCTGACAGCCAATCGTTCTACAGTGAAAAAATTGCGTATTTGCCACATTGCTATCAAGCCAACGACTTTAAGCGCATCATTTCCGATAGCGTATTGACTAGGGCAGACTTTGGCTTGCCTGAGCAAGGATTTGTCTATTGCTGCTTTAACAATAATTACAAAATTACCCCTGCCACCTTTGATATATGGATGAGGATCTTGCAAGCAAGTCCTACCAGCGTACTGTGGTTAATTGAAGATAATCCTACAGCAGGCAACAATCTACAAAAAGAGGCTGTAAAACGCGGGGTTGATGCTTCGCGCATCCTATTTGCTAAGCGACTGCCTTTAACCGAGCATTTAGCCCGCCATCGCTTGGCCGACTTGTTCTTAGATACATTGCCCTATAACGCCCACACCACTGCTAGCGATGCGCTATGGGCAGGTCTACCCGTACTCACCTGCAAAGGCAATAGTTTTGCCGGTAGGGTAGCCGCTAGCCTACTGACTGCAATTAATCTACCTGAGATGATTGCAAGCTCTCCAGCAGAGTATGAGGCACTAGCTATTGAACTGGCCCATCACCCAGAAAAACTGCAGCAAACGCGAGTTCGTCTCGAGCAACATCGCCTGACAACACCTCTCTTTAATACCACTAGCTTTACTAAAGACTTAGAAGCGGTTTATGAGGGGATGATGGGTGGGGCACAAACAAATAAAATCAAAATTCTATGAATATTGCCTTACTCCAATCTTTCCGCACTTTTGATATTCCAGAATGGGTAAATCTATGCCAAAACAGCATTCGTAATTTAGCCTCTGAAAACGGTTGGACCTATAAATTTAAAGGTGATGAATTCTTTGAATATGCACCGCAATGGGCTAAAGATACTGTCAAGGATAATAACCTTTGCACTATTTCTGACATATGTAGATTGGAGTGGATAAGGGAAGAGCTAAGGGAGTTTGATGTAGTCATTTGGACTGATATTGATATGCTCATTCTCAATAAAGATCAAATATCACTGGATCTTTCGCTGCCTTATGGATTCTCCTACGAATTGGCTTTTGACTCGGAATCAAATCCTGTTCATGGCATAAATAATGCATTTATGTTTTTCAGTAAGTCATCTCCGATGCTAAGTGAGTATCTTGACAAAGCGTATACAGCTCTCAAGACCGCAACAAAAGATGCAGTAATAGATAGAACCATTATTGGACCATCTCTATTGAAGTCTTTTTCGATTCCTAATGTAAACATCATTTACGGATTTAACATACTTAATTTTTATGCCTTGCTACGTATATGCAAAGATCCCCAAGGTGGAATTCCAGACTATATTTCATCCAACTCTGCGCACCCTATAGGAGGCGCTAATTTATGTCTTAACGAAAGGTCTTTTTTTACGGGCGAACAAAGACCGCAATATGACCATATCCTATATGTTGCGGTAAATAATTTACTTAATCTAAAAGCATAACGTAGAGTAAAGAATGATTGCAGAAGCCCTCAAATATATGCAGAGCGGAAATTTATCCGCTGCAGAAAATGTATTACACAAAATTATTAGTGCGGAAGCAGATAATGTTGAAGCATTGCAAATGCTGGCTTTTCTAAAAGCCCAATCTGGCGATCATGGATCAGCATCTACACTGCTAATGACCGCGGCTAAATTAAATCCCGCAGATATCGCAACACTGAACCATCTTATTCAGTCCTTAGAGGCGCAGGGTGATTGGCAGGCAGCAATTGGGTTTTATGAAAAGCTCATTTCTTTAGTGCCTAGTAATCTGGATATCGTATCGAACCTGGCTCGCTGTGCTTTTATGGCAAAAGATTTTTCTACATCGCTAAAAGCTATAGAGAATGCTATCCAACTCAACCCAAATTTAGCTCATCTTTGGTCTAATCGTGGCATTTTACTAAAGGAAGTCTCAAGGCATGACGAGGCATTAAAGTCGTTCGATAAAGCTCTTGTAATCGATCCAAATTATCTTGATGCAGCATATAACAAAGGTGTGACATATTTTGAGCTTAAAAAATATGCAGAGGCAATTAATCAATACCAAGAAACGATAAGAAAATTACCAACACATCTTGAGGCAACATCAAATTTAGGCGTGTGCTACAACAAACTCAATCAACATGAAAACGCAATTGCCTATTTTATTAAAGCGCTTGAGTTAAACCCAAATTACAAGGATGCATGGTTCAATAAAGGAGTTGCAGAGCAAGCTATAAAAAATTATGGGGATGCGCTCCACTCGTATGCCCAAGCCATCAGACTTGACCCAAAATATATTGATGCGAACTATAACAATGCAATCGTACTAAACATCTTGAAAAGACATGATGAATCAATAATCTCCTATAAAAAAACCATTGCAATCGATTCAAACAATTTCAGTGCGCACATTAATATTGTCATGCCATTAAGGGCATTAATGCATCATGACCAAGCCCTCGAACACATCAAGACTGCACTTCAACTCTCCCCCAATGAACCTTTTTTATTAGGGAACTATCTGCATACCAAAATGCTGTTGTGCGACTGGGAAGGTCTTGATGCGCTCTATTCCCAAGTCATTGCAGGTATGCGCTCTGGTCAAAAGACTACTGAACCATTTGGCCTGCAAGGCATCTGCGATTCAGAAGCAGACTTAGCCGTGTGTGCGCAGATCTTTGCTGCCGACCACTTTCCCGCCCAGAACCCATTGCCTGCCGTTTCTCGGCCGCCAAGTCCAAAAATTCGCATCGGCTATCTTTGTGGTGAGTTTAGGGATCAAGCTACCTCGATCCTGATGACTGGAGTCTATGAGTCTCACGATCAAGATCGCTTTGAGATTTATGCTTTTGATAACGGCTGGGATGATGGCAGCCCTTTACGTGCTCGGATCACAGCAGCGTTTACCCAGATGTTTGATATCACTCGCCTGACAGATCTACAAGCTGCGCAGCTTATTCAGGAGACGGGGATCGATATTCTTGTGAACCTGAACGGCTACTTTGGAGATGGCCGCCAAGGTGTTTTTGCTTACAGGCCAGCACCAGTACAAGTGAACTACCTTGGATTTCCAGGGACGATTGGTGCACCTTATATAGACTATCTCATTGCGGATCCCATTGTCATTCCTTCTGACAGCCAATCGTTCTACAGTGAAAAAATTGCGTATTTGCCACATTGCTATCAAGCCAACGACTTTAAGCGCATCATTTCCGATAGCGTATTGACTAGGGCAGACTTTGGCTTGCCTGAGCAAGGATTTGTCTATTGCTGCTTTAACAATAATTACAAAATTACCCCTGCCACCTTTGATATATGGATGAGGATCTTGCAAGCAAGTCCTACCAGCGTACTGTGGTTAATTGAAGATAATCCTACAGCAGGCAACAATCTACAAAAAGAGGCTGTAAAACGCGGGGTTGATGCTTCGCGCATCCTATTTGCTAAGCGACTGCCTTTAACCGAGCATTTAGCCCGCCATCGCTTGGCCGACTTGTTCTTAGATACATTGCCCTATAACGCCCACACCACTGCTAGCGATGCGCTATGGGCAGGTCTACCCGTACTCACCTGCAAAGGCAATAGTTTTGCCGGTAGGGTAGCCGCTAGCCTACTGACTGCAATTAATCTACCTGAGATGATTGCAAGCTCTCCAGCAGAGTATGAGGCACTAGCTATTGAACTGGCCCATCACCCAGAAAAACTGCAGCAAACGCGAGTTCGTCTCGAGCAACATCGCCTGACAACACCTCTCTTTAATACCACTAGCTTTACTAAAGACTTAGAAGCGGTTTATGAGGGGATGATGGGTGGGGCATCGAGCCGAAATAATACGTAATCATTGCTCCCAATAAAACCAAAACCCCACTGCATTGCTGCAGTGGGGTTTTGTTTATTGCTATTCCAATTCTTAACTGGCTAAGCCAGTCTTAAATTAGAAAGTGTGACGCAAACCTAAAGCGTAGTTATTTGCATTTGTGGATGTAAATCCAGTTGTTGATATAGCTACGTTAGAAGTTTGTGACTGACCATAGATAGCGTACAAGTTAGTACGCTTGCTGAGCCAGTAGTTAGAACCAACTTGGTAACCAGTGAAGCTAGCTGATGGATTGCTTGCACCGAATGCAGTGTACTTACCATTACCAGCACTTGCCCATGCTTCAATTGTTGGAGTGATGAAGCTACGAACACCGACCTGCTGTGCAGAACGTGAAACATACTGAGTTGCAGTAATTTGTGAAGTAGCCTTACGGTTTACCCACTGAGCATATGCCTTCAAGATACCGAAGTCATAAGTACCAGCAACATAAGTTTGGTTATCTTGAACGTTTGTACCAGTGATGTTTGAACCACCAACGCCCCAGATTGTAGCTGCGCCAGTAGTACCAGCAGCAGTTGCAGTTGCGCCTGTAGTTGTGTTCAAAGAAGCAACAGCAGTAGTGTTCCATGGATTCTTAGATGTCAAAGCTTGGTAGTTAGCTGTAACAAACAATTTATTCCATGTGTAATCCAAGCCTAAGCCCCAACCGTTTTGGTTGTTGATACCACCAGTAACGTTAGTTGCAGTAGCAGAAGTTTGGTTTGTATTGTTGTTGTTAGCTACCAACATTGCGTGTGCTTTGAAACCAGCAAATGAATCGCTATCGAGCATCATTGCGTTACGAACACGAACTGTGTAACCAGAGTTTGTATCCAAATTGTTGGCGTTGGTTGAAGCGCCAGCAGCAGTAACAGTTGTAGGTGCAGTAGAAGCAACGTAGATTACGTCACCCATGATGTTATTTGCATTGCCTGCATCAGTTGCTGCAACAGCGTTATGGAGTGGTGTGTACTGTGTACCGAAAGCTACAGCACCTAAACCATTCTTTTTCAAGCCGGCAAAAGTTTGACGGTTCATGTTGCCGCTGTTAGCAAATGAAGAGTCACCGTTTGGAGTGATTGCTTGCTCGATAGTGAAGAATGCAGACATACCGCCGCCCAAATCTTCGGAACCTTTGAAACCTAAACGGTTTGTAGACTCAGCACCGTTTGTAAATGCATTACCAGTTGCTCTAGCAACTGCAGTTGAGCCGCCTGGTGAAACACGTGAGTTACCACCTGCATAGCCAACGTCCAAAATACCATAAACAGTCACGCTTGACTGAGCTTGAGCTGCACCAGCAAATGCTGTTACTGCAGCGATTGCGAATAGCGATTTTTTCATTCTTTGAATCTCCATAAATTAAAAGTAATGCCCAAATAAAATCTGGGACTCACGAATTTTGCTGGTTTTGCCCCACTAGTCTGGTGGTAAGGGTATTTAGAAGCTCTTTTTGCTTGTCAAAAGGTAGTTTTTTGGCTTTCTTTGTTGTATCACGGCAACAAGGGCATACTTTTGAGGTGTTTTGGGGTCTTAGATGGCAGAATTGTCATATGGCAAGCCGTGAATTCTTAAAAATCCTGCAATCAGCCCGTCTTGGTGATGTTTCCGCACAACAAAATTTAGCATCCGCCTATCTTAGCGGTGCCTTCAAAACCCCAATACAGCCTTCGAATGCCTTGATTTGGCTAGAAAAATCATATTTATCTCTTAAAAATCAAGTACTTGGAAAAGCAAGCTCAAGCAACGAGGAGGTTGCCGATACCGGCGCGCCATCCTTACAAATTCTGGGGATGCTAGGACAAATTACAGAAGTTCCTCTGGCCGCAACCGTTAATTCGCCTGCATTTTTCTTTGGCTGGCAATCATTTTGGGAGATAGCAAAAGCACGAACACCCGACAGCAGTGCTGCGCAGTGGCAACTAGCCGATCTATTACTACATCCCGATAAGAAAGATCTCCAATCGCAACTGGGTACATGGCTTACCAAACAAAATGATGGGCGCGAACTTTCATCTCTTAGAAAGATCGCCAAAGATTTTCTATTAGATCTAGCCGAGACAGAATCACCATTTACTCACTCTGCCAAAGAACTTCTTATCAAGCTGCAACCCAAAGATGAAATGCTTTCCTCCATTTGGAATTCTTGGGTTGCTGATAAAAATGAAGATGCACTTCTGAGGGCTGCCGAACTCGGCCTCACTGTTGCTAAATTAACTCTTGGGTTGAAGTTGGCTCAGTTTGTCGAACTACCCACTTTGGATAAGGGTGGAAAATCAAATGCATCACTTAAGAGAGCTGCTTACTGGTTAGAGCTTGCAGCAAAAGATGGTGATCGAGATGCCTGGTTTGCACTTGGTGAGATTTATCGTCGTCCGCAATTTTCTGGATATAACGCCAGTGAAAGTGACCGCTGTTTTGATCGTGCAGCTGATTTGGGGCATGCACAAGCACAATTTAGAAGAGGCGCAAATTTATGGCGCAAGCGCGAGAAAGTGGAGGAGAAGGTTCGCGGCCTGCAAGCCTCTTATTGGATTTGGCAAGCACATCAACAAGGTGTGCCTGAAGCGAAAGAATTGCTCAGAAAAATTTTAGAAAATGTTCCCAATCCCAAAGGTAATAATTGGTATGAGTTAGCAACTTTTGCAGGGGAAGCACTTAATCATCATGCAGAACATAAACTGGATGAGGAATGGATTTTGCTGTGCCATCGACTCATCATTGCCAATCAATTTAACTTCAGTAAGACCGAGCTATTGCTTTGTGAGATAGGTCAATTGCAGCACGAACATTGTGTCGTAGTGGATCTTCGCCATGAGTTACCCAAGATTTTGCCAAGATTAATTCAAATAGATACCACCCAGCAGCGACGCTCTCTACTTGCAGCTGGAAAAGTATTTGCGGGAAATGAATCAGGCCTCGAGGGTAACCTTCGGCAAAGGCGCTATCGATTTGATCGGGTAATAGAGTGGCTTACCGCCACCTTCTCGCAAGATCAAGCGGTGGCTTGAGTATCTGGGTTTGTTGTTGTGCCAGCATCGTCATCTGACGGCTTAGGCACATAAAACCGCGCTATTAGGAGTCCGAGCTCATAAAGAAGACTCATTGGCACAGCCAAAAGCAATTGAGACAACACATCTGGCGGCGTAACGATTGCTGAAATAACAAAAGCGCCAACGATCACATAAGGACGAATCTCTCTCAACTTAGCCAGCGGTACCATACCCATTCTGACAAGAACCACGACAACCACAGGAACCTCAAAGGTAACTCCGAAAGCCAAAAAGGTATTCATAGCAAAACTAAGATATTTGTCTATATCGGTAGACATTTCCGCACCAAGCGGTGCGTTGTAACTTGCCATGAAATCAAATACGGTGGGGAATACCAAAAAGTAGGCAAAGGCCATTCCAAATATAAAGAGGCTATAGCTACTCACAATTAATGGCACGATTAGCTTGCGCTCATGTTGATACAAGCCAGGTGCAATGAATGCCCAAAGCTGATACATCACTACAGGCAAAGCAATCAAGAAGGCGACCAGCATGGTGACCTTCATAGGCACAAAAAATGATCCCGTGACATCAGTCACGATCATCTTGCCACCAGAGGGCAATGAATTCAGGAGTGGCTGTGAAAATAAATGAAAAATATCTGGCGCCCAGTAAACAAGGCAAACGAACACTGCAATGATTGCTAGGGCTGATTTAATGATGCGATCACGCAACTCAAATAAATGAGACAGGAAGGATTCTTGTAAGCCGGAATCTTCTGTTGAATTATTGTCAGTCATGCTTAGGTATTTTTATTCTTCTAGTTTTTTACTTGTTAGCGCTATGGTGAAAGCGCTTCATGCGAGCCGCACCAGATTGCACGCGAGTACGCATCCCAGTGGAATGCTTAAACCAAACCGGTCTGGCTGCGCGCCTGACACCCCAGCTCTTGCGCCCCTGACGGATTGACTCGCGAAGCACTTCTTTTGCATCCAACGGGGCTCTGGTGAAATTATTTTCAAAGATATCTGCCTGATCACTCAGATTGGCACCAGCCTCTTGAACCGTTGACTGAAGTGAGCTTTCCACATCTTTAAAGGCGGAGACACTTTCTTCACGGAGTTTCTTGAATTCCTCGACATCCATCTGCCGACTAACCTCAGATTTGACGTCAGCCATATAGCGCTGCGCCCTTCCAAATAAGTTGCCGGCCATGCGTGCGATCTTAGGAAGGCGCTCTGGGCCGACCACTACCAATGCAACTACTGCAATGAGTGCAAGCTTTGAAACTCCGAGATCAATCATTACAGCTGCGCATGATTTCTATCAACAATTACTTGTTGACATCTTTGGCGTGAACATCAACCGTTTTTTCTGTTGATGCAGCAGCGCTCTGAATTTGTTCTTTTGGCTCCTCAGCACCTTCAGGCGTTTTCATGCCGTCTTTGAAACCTTTTACAGCACCACCTAAGTCAGTGCCGATGTTGCGCAATTTTTTGGTACCGAATACCAGCATCACGATTACTAAAACAATCAACCAATGCCAAATGCTAAATGAACCCATTTTCAATCTCCTCGGACTATTTTTTCCAGGGGCGCGGACCGCCCATCACATGCAAGTGCAAGTGATAAACCTCTTGCCCACCATCTGCACCATTGTTCACAACCAATCTAAAGCCACCATCTCTTCCGGGACGGCAACCCTGCTCCTTGGCGAGACGCGATGCTAATTCCATCATTCTACCTAGCAATGGCGCATCTGCCACTTCTGCAGACTCCAGCATAGGGATATGTTTTTTAGGAATCATCAAAAAATGGATTGGCGCAGCTGGGTTGATGTCTTTAAAAGCATAGATTTCTTCATCCTCATAGACTTTCTGAGATGGGACTAATCCCTGAGAAATCTTACAAAACAGGCAATTTGGGTCTTGGGACATCAATTACTCCTTGCTGGCAGCTTTTCTAGCCGCCTTTTCTTCGATACCCGAGGTACCTAGGCGACGATTGAGCTCAGCCAAAACCTCCTCTGGGCGCAAGCCAAACTGGGAAAGTGCAATTAAGCAATGAAACCAAAGGTCGGCCATCTCGCCAACCAAGAGCTTTTGCTGCTCAGGGGCTAGATTAGAGTTGCGGGCATCTTTAGCCGCCATGACTGCCTCTGTAGCTTCCTCGCCAATCTTTTTCAGGATCCCATCGTCACCCTTAGAAAAGAGCAAAGCGGTATAGGAAGTCTTGGGGTCAGCCTGCCCAGCCTTAAATGCGTCTCGACGCTGATCCACCACATTGGCCAAATGAGTCAACGCAGAATCTAAATTAGAAGGGTTTTGTGCTGAACTAGTCATAAGGCGATTTTATGTCTTTTATTGTCAGGAAGGCTCAGAAGGGGCTTATTTATGAACCTTAGACTCGTCCACCCAGGCAGATTTACCAGAATCCCATTGCAGAAAGAAACAGCTGTGCTCACCAGTATGGCAAGCAATGCCGTCTTTTTGATCGACCATGAGCAAAATCGTGTCGCCATCACAGTCGAGGCGAATTTCTTTTACTTTTTGGGTGTGACCCGATTCTTCACCCTTGCGCCACAGCTTTTGTCTTGAACGAGTCCAATACACAGCCTCGCCCAAACGTAAGGTAGCCAATAAAGCATCGCGATTCATCCAAGCCATCATCAAGATATCTTTACTGCCAACTTCCTGGGCGATTACCGGAACGAGACCTTGCTCATTCCAAGTAACAGCATCTAGCCACGCTCCAGCCTCTAAAGACTCAATTGGAGTGAAGGTATTTTTTATGGTCATCTTTGAATTATTTTCTTAGTGGATCTATCTGGACTCAAATACGAACAGGGATACCTTGGCTAGCCATATATTCTTTTGCTTGGCCAACAGTATATTCACCGTAGTGAAAAATACTTGCTGCAAGAACTGCATCAGCATGGCCTTTGCTAATACCATCGACTAAGTGCTGCAAATTACCCACGCCACCAGAGGCGATCACCGGAACACTCACCACATCACTCACCGCTGCAGTTAACTCCAAATCAAAACCATCTTTACTGCCATCACGATTCATACTGGTGAGAAGAATTTCCCCAGCGCCACGCTGAGCGACTTCAGAAGCCCAGGTAACTACATCCATGCCGGTAGCGGTTCTACCGCCATGGGTAAAGACCTCCCAATTGCCTGCTTCAGTTTTTTTAGCATCAATAGCAACCACGATGCACTGCGAACCATAATATGCAGCAGCATCAGAAACTAAATCTGGATTTGCGACTGCCGATGAGTTCATGCTGACCTTATCAGCACCGGCATTGAGCAAGCGTCGTACATCTGCTACTGCACGCACACCACCACCAACGGTCAAAGGAATAAATACTTGGGATGCGACATCTTCAATGATATGCAATATGAGATCGCGGCCATCAGAGGTAGCAGTAATGTCTAAGAAGGTAAGCTCATCAGCGCCTTGAGTGTTGTAGCGCTTAGCAATCTCTACCGGATCACCCGCATCACGCAGACCAATAAAGTTCACACCTTTAACAACGCGCCCTGCCGTGACATCAAGGCAGGGAATAATTCTTTTAGTTAACACTGATCAGCACTCTAAATAATTTTCTTAGCGAACTTGAGCGTTAACGTATCAGCATATTTTTGTGCCGTAGTTAAGTCCAAATCACCAGCGTAAATTGAGCGCCCAGCAATGACACCCATAACGCCTTCAGCTTCAGCTTCACACAAGACTTCAATATCTTGGTTGTTAGATAGGCCACCGCTGGCAATCACTGGAATCCGAATAGCTTGTGCTAATTTAATCGTGGCATCCATGTTGATACCCTTCATCATGCCATCGCGACCAATGTCGGTGTAGATAATGGCTTCAACTCCGTAATCTTCAAATTTCTTAGCAAGGTCAATCACTTCATGACCCGTAATCTTGCTCCAACCATCAGTTGCCACTTTGCCATCACGCGCATCTAAGCCAACCATGATGTGGCCAGGGAAAGCAGTGCAAGCATCTTGCACAAAGCCAGGACTTTTGACCGCCGCAGTACCAATAATCACCGTACTAATACCGTCATCCAATAAACGCTCAATAGTTTCGAGATCACGAATGCCGCCGCCCAACTGAACTGGAATCTCATCACCTACTGCTTTCAAAATCGATTTAATGGCAGATTCATTTTTGAGTTTTCCGGCAAACGCACCATTCAAATCAACCAGATGTAAACGACGCGCTCCCTTGCCAATCCAATGCGCAGCCATTGCGCCTGGATCTTCAGAAAACACAGTAGCTTTATCCATGTCTCCTTGTTCGAGTCGAACACAGTGACCATCTTTTAAGTCAATCGCGGGAATGAGCAGCATAGCGGTAGATTAGAGAAGTATTAAGGTTGCCAAGAAATAAAATTTTTGTAGAGCTTTAATCCGTATTCTGCACTTTTTTCTGGATGAAATTGCGTTGCAAAAATATTATCCCTTGCAACAGCAGAAGTAAACCAATCGCCATATTCTGTTGAGCCGGCAATATCTTCTTTAAGTTGCGGCACAACAAAGTAACTATGCACAAAATAAAAACTAGTCAAATCGGGAATACCATTCCACAGCGGATGCTGGCGATCCTGGCGAACCTGATTCCAGCCCATATGGGGAACCTTATAAGCGGAACCATCTGGCTGCAATTTGCCAGCCAATTCAAAACGTCGCACCTCACCCGGAATCAATCCCAAGCAAGGAGTCCAGGCTGAGCTGGGATTTGCCCGTACTTCAGCACTTTGATCAAACAGCATCTGCTCACCCACGCAAACACCTAGCAATGGCTTATTTTTAGCAGCATCTAATAGCGCCTCTAATAAGCCTGACTCTTGAAGATGCTTCATGCAATCTGGCATACCCCCCTGCCCTGGAAGCACTACGCGATCTGCGGTGAGGATTTCTTCGGGGGTGTGCGCAATCAGAACATTGGCGTCTGGTGCCACATGATGAAAGGCCTGATATACAGAACGTAGGTTACCCATTCCGTAGTCAACGATCGCAATGGTTTGCGCCAAGTTAGCCTATGTTCTGTGGTTTTTTGACAGTCTTCAACTCAACGCTAGAAATTTTCTAGGCTAGAGACTGCCCTTAGTAGAAGGAACAACACCAGAAGCACGTGGATCGAGCTCTAATGCCATACGCAGTGCTCGGCCAAAGGCCTTGAACACAGTTTCAATCTGGTGGTGAGCATTAATGCCACGCAAGTTATCGATGTGTAAAGTTACTCCAGCATGGTTTACAAAACCACGGAAGAACTCG
Source organism: Polynucleobacter sp. JS-Mosq-20-D10 (assembly GCF_018687755.1). Lineage (NCBI taxonomy): Bacteria > Pseudomonadati > Pseudomonadota > Betaproteobacteria > Burkholderiales > Burkholderiaceae > Polynucleobacter > Polynucleobacter sp. JS-Mosq-20-D10. The sequence continues at coordinate 100,727 of NZ_CP061305.1, read as the reverse complement.
ATGCTCAGATCCACATCAAAGTCACCTACGCGTGCACGGGTAAACGGCACGTTGAACTCCAACCCTGGACGACCAGAAAAGTCGATGACCACCCGAGAAAGGGTTTCATCCAAAGGAACGTAGGAGTGGCCGTAGCGGGTAATACCCGCCTTATCGCCAACTGCCTTAGCAAATGCTTGCCCCAGAGTAATTCCTACATCCTCAACGGTATGGTGGTCATCAATATGGGTATCGCCTGTGGCGACTACTTTGAGGTCAATCATGCCGTGACGGGCAATTTGATCCAACATATGGTCCAAGAAAGGTACGCCAGAGGCTAGCTCAGCCTTACCTGTGCCATCTAAATTGATAGCAATTTGAATTTTGGTTTCCGAAGTGTTTCGGGTAACGTCGGCTTGCCGCATGCTTCAGTGCGCCGCGAGGCGAAGTGTTGATTGAAGCCTCATAATATCATTCCTAATACAGATATAAATGCCGATTTTTTGATTGCTAGCGTTTATTGATTTTTGCTGATTTTTAACTAGAGTCCCTCATGAGCCGCTTTTGGAGCCCCGTTGTTCAGACCCTGACCCCTTATACCCCTGGGGAGCAACCGCAAATGGAGCGGCTGGTAAAGCTCAATACGAATGAGAGTCCTTATGGCCCATCCCCCAAGGCCCTAGCCGCTATAAATCGGCAAAATACCGATGATTTAAGACTCTATCCAGACCCCGAAGGAGCGGCCCTTAAAAAAGCCATTGCTGATTTGCACGGCCTTGACCCAAAACAAGTGTTTTTAGGTAACGGCTCAGACGAGGTCCTGGCCCACGTATTTTTAGGCCTACTCAAACAAGTCAAGCCAATCCAGTTTCCAGATATCACTTATAGCTTCTACCCAGTCTATTGCAAGTTATTTGGGATTGACTATCAGGCAGTTCCTTTGGGCTCAAATTTTGAGATCCAAGCTCAGGATTTCAAAACTCCGAATGGCGGGATTATTTTCCCCAATCCCAATGCCCCTACCGGTCGCGCTATTCCTCGCTCAGATATCGAAGCCCTACTCGGCAGAAATGCAGAATCGGTAGTAGTGATTGACGAGGCCTATGTGGATTACGGAACCGAATCTTGCATTCCACTACTTCGCGGAAGCGCTTGCCCAGAAAATCTTTTAGTCGTTCACACGTTATCCAAGTCACGCGCCCTAGCAGGACTCCGAGTTGGATTTGCCGTTGGGCACCCAGCCCTCATTGAAGGTCTTGAGCGTGTAAAAAATAGTTTTAACTCTTACCCGCTAGGCCGCTTGGCTCAAGCGGGAGCAATTGCTGCAATACAAGATCAAGCGCATCTGGAATCGACGAGTAAAAAAGTGATTCAAACTCGCGAACGCTTGGTCGCTGAATTAAGCGCACTAGGTTTTGATACTTTGCCATCAACAGCCAACTTTATTTTTACGCGTCATCCGAAACATGCTGGAGCAAAGCTATATCAATCTTTACGCGATCGTGGAATTATTGTGCGTCACTTTAAGTCGCCAAGGATTGAAGAATTTATGCGCATCACTATCGGTAACGATGATCAAACGAATGAGTTGATTGGTGCCCTGAAAGAAATTTTGGCTAGCGCTTAAATTGATTTCTTCAGGCGCATCTCAGCAGCACGTGCATGAGCCGTCAGGCCTTCGCCGTGTGCGAGGGTGCTAGCAACAGCACCTAAGGTTTGAGCGCCTGCTTCACTCACTTCAATCATGCTCGAGCGCTTAATGAAGTCATACACCCCCAATGGAGATGAGAAACGCGCAGTGCGAGCTGTTGGCAAAACGTGATTTGGGCCTGCGCAATAATCTCCCAAAGATTCGCTGGTGTAGTTGCCCATAAAGATGGCGCCAGCATGACGAATTAAGTCAGCCCACTTGCGCGGCTCAGCAGCACAAATCTCCAAATGCTCAGCGGCAATGGCATTGGCAATCTCACAGGCCTCGCTCATATCTTTTACCTGAATTAATAAAGCACGATTAGTAAGCGATGTTTCAATCACTTTCTTTCTGGGCATTTCTGGCAATAGCTTATTAATACTTGCCTGCACTTGCTCAATAAATTTCTCATCCGGGCAAAGCAAAATAGATTGCGCTAATTCATCGTGCTCTGCTTGCGAGAACAAATCCATCGCAATCCAATCGGGCTTACTAGCGCCATCACAAAGAATCAAAATCTCTGATGGGCCAGCAATCATGTCGATGCCAACAGTGCCAAATACTCTGCGCTTAGCAGCGGCAACATAGGCGTTACCGGGACCAACAATTTTATCTACCGGCGGAATAGTCTGCGTACCGTAAGCTAAAGCACCAACCGCTTGCGCGCCACCGACTGTAAAAACACGATCAACACCGGATAAGTAGGCAGCAGCCAAGACCAAAGAATTACGAGCACCATCGGGAGTAGGCACCACCATGATGACTTCTTTAACGCCAGCAACTTTTGCAGGGATTGCATTCATCAACACAGAAGATGGATAGGCAGCTTTACCGCCAGGCACATAAATTCCGACACGATCTAAGGCGGTAACTTTTTGACCTAAGCGCGTACCATCCGCCTCTTCATATTCCCAAGAATGGCAACCAGCTTCAATCTTTTGCTTCTCATGATAAGTGCGCACTCTTTGAGCGGCAATATCAAGCGCATTTTTTTGTTCAACCGATAAGCCTTGATAAGCTTTCTCTAACTCTTCTTTAGAAATTTCTAACTCAGCCACACTAGAAACATTGAGGCGATCAAACTGCTTTGTAAAGGAGAGCACTGCGGCATCGCCCTGGCTTTTGACTTGCGCCAGAATTTTTACCACTGCGGCATCAATCGCCTCATCGTCTGCCATTGGCAAAGATAAGCTGGAGAGCAGAGTTTCTTTAAACCCTGCATCTTTGCTATTAAGGCGTTTGACCATGACCTCTACTGACATATGAATTTTTTAATTTACTTTAGCAACTCAAAAAATGGCTGGAGCTGAGCGCGCTTACGTTTGTAAGACGCTTGATTAACCACTAAGCGTGCACTGATATCAGCGATGGGCTCGACCTCAACTAAGCCGTTAGCGCGCAGGGTATTGCCGGTGGACACTAAATCGACAATCGCATCTGCCAAACCAACCAATGGAGCTAGCTCCATTGAGCCATATAAATGAATCGTATCGATGTGAACACCTTTATTAGCAAAGTGTTCGCGTGCGCAGTTAACGTACTTTGTTGCAACTTTCAAACGCGAGCCCTGCTTAACTGCGGCTGCGTAATCAAAACCTTCTCTCACAGCAACTGACATACGGCATTTTGCGATGTTCAAATCAAAAGGAACATATAGGCCATCGGTACCGTTCTCCATTAAGACATCAAGACCGGCAACTCCAAAATCGGCTCCGCCAAATTGAACGTAGGTCGGCACATCTGAAGCGCGCACAATAATCAGGCGCACGTCAGGATTGGAGGTTTCAATAATCAGTTTGCGTGACTTTTCTGGATCCTCAAGCGGACGAATACCGATCTTAGATAAGATCTCAGCGGTTTCTTCGAAGATGCGCCCCTTCGAGAGGGCTAGAGTTAACTTCATGGACTAATTATCCATCAGGCTTACTTGATCCGCTGAATGTTAGCCCCCAAGAGGGTCAACTTTTGCTCCATGCGGTCATATCCACGATCTAAGTGATAAATCCGGTCTACCTGGGTTTCTCCTTGGGCAGCTAAGCCGGCAATCACTAGGCTAGCAGAGGCCCGCAAATCGGTAGCCATCACAATAGCGCCAGATAGCTTCTCCACGCCCTGAGCAATTGCTGTATTCCCCTCAATTGCGATATCAGCACCGAGGCGGTTCATCTCTTGAACGTGCATAAAGCGATTTTCGAAGATGGTCTCAGTAATGGTGGCGTTACCCTCTGCAATCGCATTCACTGCCATGAGTTGCGCCTGCATATCGGTTGGGAAGGCTGGATATTCAGAGGTACGGAAGCTGACAGCCTTAGGACGACCTCTCATAGAAGCTTTGATCCAATCAGGGCCCACTTCCATCTCTAAGCCAGCTTCTTTGAGTTTGACTATCACCGCATCCAAGGTGTCTGGACGGCAGTGCTTCACCAGCACTTCACCACCAGCGGCAGCAACTGCGCACAGGAATGTACCCGCCTCAATACGGTCAGCAATCACAGCATGTTCTGCACTGTGGAGCTTTTCAACCCCCTCAATCACCAAGCGATCGCTACCAATACCGGTAATCTTCGCACCCATTTTGACGAGTAGCTCAGCTAAGTCCCCTACCTCAGGCTCGCGCGCTGCATTCTCTAATATCGTAGTGCCTGATGCCAAAGTAGCGGCCATCAATAAATTTTCTGTGCCAGTTACGGTAATCATGTCAGTCAAGATTGAAGCGCCTTGTAGACGACCCGTAGCAGATTTAGTTTCTGCCTGAATATAACCACTCTTAATCTTGATGGTGGCACCCATGGCCTTCAAGCCCTTGATGTGCTGATCTACTGGACGCGCACCAATAGCGCAGCCGCCCGGCAGTGAAACCTTAGCGCTATGCATTCTGGCAAGCAATGGGCCCAGAACCAAAATAGAGGCACGCATGGTTTTAACCATTTCGTAAGTTGCTTCAGAACTCTTAATATTGGCTGCGTTGAGCACCACATGATTTCGATTGCTCGGATCTGGGAAAGTTACGGTTACACCAATTTCCTGGAGGAGCTTGAGCATGGTCCGAACATCTTGTAAGTCGGGAACATTAAGCAAAGTAATAGGCTGATCAGTGAGCAAGCAAGCGCACAAAATTGGTAGTGCCGCATTCTTGGCGCCAGCAATCAGCACCTCACCCTTTAAAGGGGTGCCGCCAACCATTCGTAATTTATCCATAAAACTATTCCAGTAAAAAGCTAATGCCGTATTTTTAAGTTGGGGTGTTTTGTGCGAACTCTTCAGGAGTAAATGCTTTGATTGATAAAGCGTGCACCTCCGCTTTCATGCGATCACCCATAGCACCATATACCAATTGATGACGCTGAATCAAACGCTTGCCTTCAAACTCTGAACTCACAATCGTCGCAAAAAAATGCTGACCATCACCCTCAACTTTAACGTGGGTGCATGAGAGGCCTTGCTGAATATAGCCTTCAATTTGTTCTGGGGTTGGGAACATCACAATCTCCTGATTTCTAATTTCTGAATATTCTTAAATACTAATTTTGAAGCAAGCCTTACGCACTCAGTTCCTAAGCTTGTAGCCTTTTTGCAGTAAACGCAAAGCAATCACTGAGACTGCGATAAAGAAGCAGGCAACAATCGCCAAACTATTCCAAGGGGGTATGTCTGACACTCCGAAGAAACCATAACGGAAGCCATCGATCATATAAAAGAATGGATTGAAGTGAGATACCACTTGCCATGCAACTGGCAAAGAATGAATGGAGTAAAACACGCCTGACAGCATGGTTGCTGGCATGATGATGAAATTCTGGAAGGCCGCCAATTGATCGTATTTGTCTGCCCAAATGCCCGCAATTAAACCCATGCTTCCTAAAATTGCCGCGCCCAATAAAGCGAATGCCATGATCCACAAGGGATACTCAAAAGATGGCATAGCAAACCATGCGGTAATCAGTAATACACCAGCACCAACAACAATTCCACGAAACACTGCAGCTAAGACATAGGCAGCATAAAACTCTAAGTGACTAAAAGGGGCTAGCAATACAAAGACTAGGTTGCCAGTTACCTTAGACTGAATGAGAGATGAAGAGGTATTGGCAAATGCATTCTGCAGTACGCTCATCATGACTAAACCAGGAATCAAGAAGGCCGTGTAATTTAAGCGGCCATATACCTCTTTTCCCTCGAGCACATGTCCGAAGATCATTAAATATAGAACAGCAGTAAGAACTGGCGCAGCAACAGTCTGGAACGCTACCTTATAAAAACGTTTAATTTCTTTTCGTAATAGGGTTGGGAAACCACTCCCATAGGAGATTGGCAGTTTATTCAGAATAGGCTTCATCGAGCACCTCCCGACATGATGTTGACAAACACATCTTCGAGATCTGTTTTACCCTCACCATCTTTTTTCACTGAGCCGTATTGGCTCAATAAATTCGCGGTTGTATCCAAAGCAACAATCTTTCCTTGCTTGAGCATGGCAATGCGCTGACACAATGCCTCAGCCTCTTCAAGGTAATGGGTTGTTAAAACGATGGTGTGACCATCTTGGTTTAGGCGACTAATAAATTGCCAAAGCGATTGACGCAACTCCACGTCAACTCCAGCAGTAGGCTCATCCAAAATAATGACTGGCGGTCTATGAACCAAGGCCTGCGCCACCAATACTCGGCGCTTCATACCGCCAGATAAGGAACGCATATTGCTATCGGCTTTACCAGTGAGATCCAAGTTAGCCATAATCTCGTCAATCCAAGCATCGTTATGCCGAATCCCAAAATAACCAGATTGAAATTGCAGCGTTTCTCTAACAGTAAAGAATGGATCGAACACCAGCTCCTGCGGCACGACGCCTAACATCCGTCGAGCATCACGAAATTGACTTTGAACATCTGCTCCCATGATTGCCGCGTGACCGCGATCTGCAGTAACTAAACCCGCCAGTATCGAGATGAGTGTTGTCTTACCGGCACCATTGGGGCCCAGCAGGCCAAAGAACTCACCTGGCTCAATGGATAAAGAAACATCATCTAGCGCTTGAAGTGCGCCATAATTTTTGGATACGTTTTTAATTGATATTGCGGCGTGCATGCTATGACAAACCTAGCAACTGGGCTACACCATATACGCCGGCTAATACGATTAATTTTTCAGGCGCATTTTGCACAGCAATCTGCTGACCATCGGCTTGTAATTTCTTCTGCCATGCCAATAAGACAGTTAGCACAGTAGAGTCAAAATCCTTGAGATTGCAGCAATCTACCGCTCTTAATGTCGCAAGATTTAAGAGGCCATCTTTCTCCAACTGCAATACATTGTCTTGCGTCACTGAACTGGGTAATAAGAATGGCATCTAATATTTATCTTTGATTGAACCTGTGCGGTCTTTAGTTTGCTGGCTTCGCAGCAGCAAGCTGCTTGTTGCGATCCTGCAAGAACTTGACCAAACCCTCAACGCCATTTTGGCTAATTTGATTGGCAAACTGATTGCGATAAGCCTCTACCAGCCAGACGCCCATGATGTTCATGTCGTAAACCCTCCAACCATTGGCTGTTTTTTCAAGGCGGTAGTCAAGCGGGACTGGATCTCCGCGACCGACGACTACAGTCTTTACAACCACTTCCTTGTCGTCTGGAGCTGCACGCAAAGGCTTAAATTGAATTGTTTGATCACGCAGTTGGCTTAGAGCGCCAGAGTATGTACGAATCAGTAAATTCTTAAACTCAGAAACTAATTGAGCCTGTTGCTCAGGAGTCGCTTTCTTCCAATTGGGGCCCATCGCCATTTCAGTAGTGCGGCGCATGTCGGTGTAAGGAACAATTTTCTTTTCCACTAAATCTACAACGCGCGGGATATTCCCTTTTTGAATTTCTGGATCAGACTTTACAGAAGCCATCACATCAGAAACAACGGCCTTAATCAAACCATCTGGCGTGGACTGATCCACTGCTTGAGCAGAAGCACTGCTAGCAAACAATAAGAAGCTTAATAGCAGCACTGAAAAATATTTTTGCATCGTTTTTTGGCTTTTCATGAGTCCTCGATTAATGCTAATCATTGAAGCTCATTTTAGCTCCTTAACCAAATCCCGTGAGGCTCAGGCGTTTTATTGGTAAGGGTTCTCGTAAACTGGCATCAGAGGCTCTTCATCGTCACGCCCCTCATTGATCTGGTAAGCACGTCTCTGAATATAGGCGTCCCGCACAAAGCTATATTTATCGATTGCAGCCCCATCTAATAAATCACCCGCCTCGTAATACGTATTACGTGCATTGACCACCCTCAACCCAGTAATACTATTACGCAGGCCGATATCTTTGATGTAACTAAATAGATAGTCAGACTCTAAATCAGCTGCGGTACCAAAGGTATCGCGTACATTACTTGCCCCAAAGAACGGCAGAACCACATAAGGGCCAGAAGGAATACCCCAAACGCCAAAGGTTTGGCCCCAATCTTCCTTATGCTTTGGTAGACCCCCTGGAGTTGCCATATCAATTAAGCCACCTAAACCAAAGGTGGTATTAACCACCACCCTCATCAGGTCGCTAAAGGCATAGTCGGGCTTGCCCTGCAAAAGATTCTGCAGTGCAGTGTAGATATCGCTGTAATTACTAAAAAAGTTATAAATACCGTCACGCACAAACTCTGGCAAGACAAAACGGTAGCCAGTCACTACTGGCTTGAGTAGATAGGCGTCTAAGCCTTCATTAAACTCAAAAACGGAGCGATTAAACGGCTCCCAAGGATCACTTGGGGAAGGTTCTACGCCGGCAGGGATGGAGGCACAACCCACCATGCCGGCTGCAAGAGCAAGCAGTACAAGACGTTTAAGTTTGACAAGCCACTGCATTACTTTTCAGCACCCTTATCTTTACCGCTATCGGCAGCCTTGTTATACAAGAACTGGCTAATCAGATTTTCTAGAACAACAGCCGACTGAGTCTGAGTAATCTTATCTCCAGCAGCCAACATATCATCGGAGCCGCCGGCCTCAAGCCCGATGTATTGCTCACCTAATAAACCTGAAGTCAAAATCTTGGCAGAAGAATCCCTGGGGAACTTATAGGCTTCCTCAATGGTCATGGTGACAGTGGCCTGATAAGTCTTGTCATCAAAAGAAATATTCGCAATACGCCCAACGACTACACCCGCACTTTTGACTGGTGCGCGTGGCTTCAGTCCACCGATATTGTCAAAACGAGCAGAAATTTTGTAAGTGGGCGCAAATGAAACGGCATTCATATTGCCAACTTTCAATGCGAGAAACAAAGCAGCCAGCAAACCAATGGCTACAAAGATTCCGACCCAAACATCAATTGCACTTTTTCTCATAAGAGTTCCAGTTTATTCTTTCTAATTCGAGAACATCATCGCGGTGAGCAAGAAATCTAATGCTAAAACCGATAAGGAAGAGATCACTACTGTTCTGGTGGTGGCTTGCGAAACGCCCTCAGGCGTCGGTTTTGCCTCGTAGCCCTGATAAAGCGCAATAAAGGTCACTGCCACACCAAATACCAGACTTTTAATCAAGCCATTTCCAATATCGGAAAAGAGGTCCACCCCGCCTTGCATCTGCGACCAAAAGGCGCCGGAGTCCACCCCAATTAAAGGAACACCAACAAAATAGCCACCCATGACACCGACTGCAGTAAAGATCGTTGCCAAAATCGGCATCGTAATAATCCCAGCCCAAAGTCGTGGGGCGATCACGCGGCTTAATGGATCTACCGCCATCATTTCCATGGCGCTGAGCTGTTCACCGGCCTTCATTAAGCCAATCTCAGCGGTAAGTGATGTACCAGCACGACCAGCAAATAAGAGGGCAGTTATCACAGGGCCCAATTCCCGGGTGAGCGATAAAGCCACCAATAAACCCAAAGCCTGCTCCGAACCATAACGATTCAAGGTGTAATAACCTTGCAAACCCAAAACAAAACCAACAAACAAACCAGATACCGCAATAATCACAAACGAGTAATTACCCAAAAATAAAATTTGATCGGAAACTAAACGTGGTCTCTTTAATAAAAAGCTAGAGCGCCAAATCACTGCGGCAAACATGCGCGCAGCAAGCCCAAGGCTAGTTAAGTTTCGACGAACGAAGAATCCAAGATCACTCAAGAAATCTATAGTTTTATCAAGCATGCTCATTTGAGGCTCACCCCAAAATCTTCTTCAAGGCTTTGCCCTGGATAGTGAAATGGTACTGGACCATCCGGTGAGGCATCTAAGAATTGACGTACAAAAGGATCTGTTGAGCGACTTAACTCTTCTGGTGTTCCCTCAGCACCAATACGACCATTAGCAATGAAATACACATAATCGGCAATTTCAAAAGTTTCTTCCACATCATGCGTTACCAATAAACTGGTTGCACCTAAAGCCTGATTCAAATCCCGAATCAAGCGCGCAGTAATCCCCAATGAAATCGGATCTAAACCAGCAAAGGGCTCGTCATACATGATCAAAGGGGGATCAAGCGCAATCGCTCTTGCTAGCGCAACACGGCGCGCCATGCCACCAGAAATCTGTGAAGGCATTAAATCACGTGCTCCACGCAAGCCCACTGCATTGAGCTTCATCAACACCAAAGAGCGCAATAGCTCTTCACTTAAATTGGTGTGCTCACGCAAAGGAAAGGCGACGTTTTCGAAAACACTGAGGTCAGTAAAGAGTGCGCCAAACTGAAAGAGCATTCCCATACGACGACGGGCTGCCATCAATTCAGTGCTGTTCATTTTGCCAATATCATGGCCTTCGAATAAAACTTGACCAGACTGCGCGGTAAATTGACCACCAATGAGTCTAAGAATGGTGGTCTTGCCACAACCAGAGCCACCCATGACGGCAACCACTTGACCGCGATGGAACTCCATATTGAGTCCCGATAGAATTTTCCGCTCGCCAGGGGCATAGGAGAAGTTGACGTCCTTGATTGAAACGACAACTTCGCCATGGCCACCACTAAAGGTCTTTTGCTTCACTTCCACCGAGTTGGAGCGGCCACTGTTCATATTGTCAATATTATCGCGGCAGAACAGAAGACCCCATTAAATACTCGTCTACTGCTTGGGCCGCCTGACGACCTTCACGAATCGCCCAAACCACCAAAGACTGTCCACGGCGCATATCACCAGCAGCAAATACCTTAGGAACATTGGTTTGGTAAGCGTTTTGGCCATCGACAGTGGCTTTTGCATTCCCACGGGCGTCTTTTTCAACACCGAAGGCATTCAGCACCTGCGCTGCTGGGGACACAAAACCCATTGCCAAAAACACTAAATCTGCCTTTATTTCGAATTCAGAGTTTGGCATTTCTGACATCTTGCCGTCTTTCCACTCCAAGCGCACACAGATCAACTTCTCAAGTTTGCCGTCTTTACCTTCAAAACGCTTGGTCGCAACAGACCAATCGCGCTCACAACCTTCTTCGTGCGAAGAGGATGTACGCAATTTAGTTGGCCAATATGGCCATACCAAAGGCTTGTTTTCAGTCTCTGGTGGTTGCGGTAGCAATTCAAATTGGGTAATCTTGGCGGCGCCATGACGATTTGATGTTCCTACGCAATCAGATCCAGTGTCGCCACCACCAATCACGATGACATGCTTACCGGCTGCAGAAATTTCATTTTTCAAATCACCTGCATTTTCTTTGTTCTGTGGAATCAAGAAATCCAAAGCATAGTGAACGCCTTTTAGCTCACGGCCAGGAACTGGCAAGTCACGCGGCTGTTCAGACCCACCACTAATGACGACAGCATCAAAATCTTTCATCAGCTGATCAGGTGAAACTGTTTTTGTGGAGTAATTTTTTACTTCAGTACCAATCGCTTCTTTACCTACAAATACACCAGTCTCAAACTTCACACCCTCAGCTTGCATTTGCTCTACACGACGGTCGATCAACCATTTTTCCATTTTGAAATCAGGAATGCCGTAGCGCAACAATCCACCAACACGATCATTCTTTTCGAACACGGTGACGTCATGGCCGACGCGCGCTAATTGCTGCGCAGTCGCCATACCAGCAGGTCCACCACCAACAATGGCAACTTTTTTACCCGTTTTAGTTTTAGGTAGCTGTGGCTTAACCCAACCATTTTCCCAGCCCTTATCAATAATGGCATGCTCAATCGACTTAATGCCAACCGCGTCACTATTGATACCCAAGGTACAGGCAGCTTCACAAGGTGCAGGACAAATACGGCCAGTGAACTCAGGGAAGTTGTTGGTGGATTGCAAAACATCTAATGCATTCTTCCAGTCATCATGAAATACCAAATCATTGAAGTCAGGAATGATGTTGTTAACAGGACAGCCGTTGTTACAGAATGGAATACCACAATCCATGCAACGCGCACCTTGCACTTTAGCTTCATCATCTGTCAGTGCCGCAACAAACTCTTTGTAATGATGGAGGCGCTTAACGGGAGCTTCGTAGGTTTCATCTACGCGCTCAAACTCCATAAATCCAGTGACCTTACCCATATCGAATCCTTAGTATCTTTTCTTAATATCTTTGTTAATTAAGCAGCAACAGTTTTGTTTTGGGCTTTTTCCCACAACTCGCCTAAAGCACGTTTGTACTCCGTAGGAAGTACCTTCACAAAACGACCACGGGCATTTTCCCAATCAGCTAAGAGTGCTTTAGCGCGCTCAGAACCAGTGTGACGGAAATGACGCTCGATCAAGCCCTTCAGAATTTGCTCATCAGTCATGCGCTCACCACCATCCTTCACGTCAATAGGGGCATGCCACTGTGACTGAGGCATCTTGGCAATCTGCTCAGCAGAAGGCAATACTTTTTCCAAAGTTGCCATACTGGTATTGCAGCGCTTCTCAAAGAGACCATCTTCGTCATAGACATAAGCAATACCACCGCTCATACCGGCTGCAAAGTTACGGCCAGTTGCACCCAGCACAGCTACAGTGCCACCCGTCATGTATTCACAACCGTGATCGCCAGTACCTTCAACAACCGTTGTGGCACCAGAGTTACGAACTGCGAAACGCTCGCCAGCCACACCGTTAAAGAATGCTTCACCGCCGATTGCACCATAGAGAACAGTATTACCAACAATGATGTTCTTGGCAGTATCGCCACGGAATTCATGTGGAGCACGCACAATTACGCGTCCACCGGATAAGCCTTTACCAACGTAGTCATTACCGTCACCAACTAAATCCAAAGTAATGCCGCGCGCCAAGAAGGCGGCGAAACTTTGACCGGCAGTGCCATTCAATTGAATATGAATCGTGTCATCAGGCAATCCAGCATGGCCATAACGCTGAGCAATTTCTCCGGAGAGCATTGCACCAACAGTACGGTTCACGTTCTTCACGGGAACAATGAAGGAGACTTTTTCACCACTCTGTAATGCGGGCTCACTCTTCTCGATCAGAATGTTATCCAACGCACTACCTAAGCCATGCTCTTGAGTCAGGATCTGGTAGCGGGGAGTATCTTTAGGAACATTAGGCTCAGCAAAAATCTTACTGAAATCCAAGCCATGTACTTTCCAGTTTTCAATACCCTTACGGGTATCTAAGAGATCAACACGACCGATCAAATCATCAAACTGACGAATGCCGAGTTGAGCCATGATCTCGCGCGCTTCTTCAGCAATAAAGAAGAAGAAGTTCACAACGTGCTCTGGCTTACCAGAGAACTTTTTACGCAATTCAGGATCTTGTGTAGCAACACCAACTGGGCAGGTATTCAAATGGCACTTACGCATCATGATGCAACCTTCTACAACCAATGGCGCTGTTGCAAAACCAAACTCATCCGCACCCAATAATGCACCGATCACGACATCACGACCAGTTTTCATTTGGCCATCGGCTTGTACACGAATACGGCTACGCAGACCATTGAGTACTAATGTTTGTTGAGTTTCAGCCAGGCCTAATTCCCATGGGGAACCAGCGTGCTTAATAGAAGACAGTGGTGATGCGCCTGTACCGCCGTCATGGCCAGCGATCACAACGTGATCTGCTTTGGCTTTGGCAACACCGGCGGCAATCGTACCAACACCGACTTCAGATACTAATTTCACAGAGACATCAGCAGCAGGGTTCACGTTCTTCAGATCATGAATCAACTGAGCGATATCTTCAATAGAGTAAATATCATGGTGTGGAGGAGGAGAAATCAAACCAACGCCTGGCACGGAGAAGCGCAGCTTACCGATGTAATCGGAAACTTTACCACCAGGCAATTGACCACCTTCACCAGGCTTAGCACCTTGAGCCATCTTGATCTGAATTTGATCAGCAGAGCGCAGATATTCAGTAGTCACTCCGAAACGACCGGAGGCAACCTGCTTAATTCTAGAGCGCAATGAATCACCATCTAACAAAGGAATGTTTGCTTCAACAACATCGTCACCCAAAATACTTGCTAGGGTTTCACCCTTCTTGATTGGAATGCCTTTGAGTTCATTCACATAACGGTTTGGATCTTCGCCGCCCTCACCCGTATTGGACTTACCGCCAATCCGGTTCATCGCAATTGCCAAAGTAGCATGCGCTTCGGTAGAGATCGATCCTAAAGACATCGCACCCGTTGCAAAACGTTTGACGATTTCTTTTGCAGGCTCTACTTCGTCCAATGGAATCGCTTTAACTGGATCAATCTTGAACTCAAACAAACCACGCAAGGTCATCTGACGCTTAGTTTGGTCATTAATCAGATTGGCATACTCTTTATAAGTTTGATAGCCCTTATCGATACCAGCACGGGTAGAGTGCTGCAACTTCGCAATCGTATCCGGAGTCCACATATGGTCCTCACCACGAATGCGGAAGGCGTATTCACCACCAGCTTCGAGCATGTTGGTCAAAACAGGATCATTACTGAATGCAGACTGGTGCATACGCAAAGCTTCTTCAGCTACTTCAAATACACCGATACCACCCACGTTGGATGGAGTACCTTTAAAGTAATGATCAATCACATCCTTATTTAAACCAATCGCTTCAAAAATCTGGGAACCGGTGTAAGACATGTAAGTAGAGATACCCATTTTGGACATGACTTTTTGCAAGCCCTTACCAACCGCTTTCACAAAATTCTTGACCGCTTTTTCTGCTGACAAATCGCCCGATAAACCTTTGGCCATCTCCGCCAAAGTTTCCATTGCCAGGTACGGATGAACTGCTTCAGCACCATAACCAGCTAAGAGTGCGAAATGATGTGTCTCACGCGCGCTACCGGTTTCAACTACGAGGCCAACGCTAGTACGCAAACCTTTTTCAACCAAATGTTGATGAATTGCTGAAGTTGCCAACAATGCTGGAATAGCCACATGCTGCTCATCAACCTGGCGATCGCTCACGATCAAGATGTTGTAACCAGAGCGTACGGCATCGGCAGCTTCCGCACACAAGGATGCTAAGCGAGCCTCAATGCCATCCTTGCCCCAGGATGCTGGATAACAAATATCTAACTCATATGAACGGAACTTACCGTTGGTATAGTGGCCGATATGACGGATCTTAGCCATATCGTTGAAATCTAAGATCGGTTGATTTACTTCCAAACGCATTGGCGGGTTGATATTGTTGGTGTCCAACAAATTCGGCTTAGGCCCAATAAAGGACACTAAAGACATCACCATGTTTTCACGAATAGAGTCAATCGGCGGATTAGTCACTTGCGCAAACAATTGCTTGAAATAGTTATAAAGTGGCTTATTCTTATTGGAGAGCACGGCTAATGGGCTATCGTTACCCATTGATCCAATTGCCTCTTCGCCATTCATAGCCATCGGTGCCATGAGGTACTTGATGTCCTCTTGGGTATAACCAAAAGCTTGTTGGCGATCTAATAGCTTTGCAGCTGGTCGAATAGTATTTTTTTCATCCACTAAATCTGCCTTGCTGGCATCGACTTCATCAAGCTTCACACGCACGGCATCGATCCAACTCTTGTATGGCTTGGCTTTAGAGACGGCATCTTTCAATTCCACGTCATCAATAATGCGGCCCTGCTCCATATCAATCATGAACATCTTGCCCGGTTGCAAGCGCCATTTTTGAACGATCTTACTTTCTGGAATTGGCAGAACACCAGCCTCAGAGCCCATGATGACTAAGTCATCATCTGTTACGTAATAACGCGCTGGACGTAAACCATTGCGGTCTAAGGTAGCGCCAATCTGGCGGCCATCTGTAAAGGCCATAGCTGCTGGGCCATCCCATGGCTCCATCATTGCGGCGTGGTACTCATAGAATGCGCGACGGTTTTCATCCATCAATGCGTGCTGTTCCCATGCTTCTGGAATCATCATCATCATTGCTTGTGCCAATGGATAACCTGACATGACTAATAACTCTAAACAGTTATCAAAAGAGGCTGTATCAGATTGACCTGGATAGATTAGTGGCCATAATTTTTTAAGATCATCACCAAGTACTGGGGAGCTGATTGCTCCCTCTCGTGCATTGACCCAGTTGACGTTACCTTTAACAGTATTGATCTCACCGTTGTGCGCAATCATGCGATATGGGTGTGCCAACTCCCAAGCTGGGAAAGTATTTGTAGAGAAACGCTGATGCACTAATGCCAACGCAGAAACCGTACGTGAGTCTTGTAAGTCTTTGTAGTACGCACCCACTTGGTTTGCTAACAATAAACCCTTGTAAACAATGGTGCGAGCAGACATCGATGCAACAAAATATTCTTTGCCGTGTTTTAAATGTAAATCCTGAATTGCGTGACTCGCGGTCTTGCGGATGACATATAACTTACGCTCAAGCGCGTCGGTAGTCATGATGTCGCGGCCGCGACCAATAAATATCTGACGTATGAATGGCTCTGTCATTTGTACTGTTGGAGACATTGGCAGCTTTACGTCAACAGGAACATCCCTCCAACCCAAAACAACTTGGCCCTCTAGGCGAACTGTGCGCTCTAGCTCTTGTTCACAAGCTAAACGCGATGCCTGTTCTTTTGGCAGGAAAATCATACCAACGCCGTATTCACCAAATGGCGGTAAATCAATACCTTGCTTTGCCATCTCTTCGCGGTACAAGGTATCCGGCACTTGGATCAAAATTCCTGCGCCGTCACCCATTAGCGGATCAGCGCCAACTGCGCCCCGGTGATCTAAGTTCTCAAGAATTTGCAATCCTTGAGCAACGATCTCATGTGACTTCTTGCCCTTGATGTGGGCGACGAATCCTACGCCGCAAGCATCATGCTCATTTTGTGGATCGTAAAGACCCTGCGCGATTGGACGAAGGCCTGTATTCATATGTGTAGTCATAGTATTTCCGCTTGCCCTAAGGGTCTGATTACTTTTGGAGGATCTAATATAGGGGAATACCCATATTGAAGCAATAGAAATAAAATAACTCTGTCCCATTTAAATTAGGGATAAGCTAAAGTGAATCTTTATAAAAGGGACAGAGTAATAATATAAAGACGATAAGGCTTGAGACAATCGTCCTAATTAATACCTAACCTATTGAATTAGTTGAAATTAATTTTTTAGGTCGCCCACGGCGCCGTATTAATGCCTGCTCAGGATTGTCTTTAAACAGCTTTTTTGCATAAATATCACTTATCCACGGCTTAGATCTCACCAGAGCCTCGGTAATTTGGCGATCTTCCCAGTGAGGAGCACCCTCTTTCAGAAATGCTGCCCAAGTCATTTGCCTCTCAAAAGGAGTATTACCCAAGCTCCAAAAGTGCTGGTGGTCAACTAACCAAGGCTCTGCATTGTCTCCAATGTGGGAAGCAAAACTAGTCCAAGTGGAAGCCTGTGGGCTTGACTCAAAACCAGACCTTACAGGATTGAGTTCAATGAAGCGTTGGCAGCGTAAAAAATACTCTGGATCTATTAAGGAGGAACGATAGCGTCCCTCCCAAATCGTTCCCGACCTTTGCTGTTGTTGATTGAAATACTGGGCATAACGCCTGCCTAGAGATTGCATTGTTTTTGCAAGCGAATCGCTATTTTGGGGCGTCATTAAGAGATGTACATGATTTGGCATCAAGGCAAATGCATGCACTGCACAGCCGAATTGTTTTGCTGCCTCTCGTAACCAATCTAAATATATACGGCGATCAGCATCATCAAAAAAAAGTATTTCTCGATTATTGCCGCGGACCATGACATGCATCGCTTGACCGGGAATGATGGTGCGCGCTTGCCTTGCCATTACAAAAACGAACTACTGTAGTTCGCGCACACCGCCGTTATTAGAAAACTCAGGGATAAACCAATCGCCATCAACTTGGGTAACGCCCGCAGGCACTTCGCGTGCTTGTTGCGGCTCATCCCTCAAGGCAGTACTCATATAAGAAATCCACATTGGTAAAGCGAGACCTCCACCAGTTTCACGATCACCCAAACTTGCAGGTTTATCAAAGCCAATCCAAGCAATTGCAACTACCTTCGGGGTATATCCCGCAAACCAAGCATCGTGCGACTCATTGGTGGTGCCTGTTTTACCGGCGATATCATTCCGGCCTAATTTCGCTCTCGCACTGGCTGCAGTACCGGTTTTCGTAACTTCTTGCAACATACTGTCAATCACAAAAGTAGTTCTTGCATCTAACACGCGGGGAGCATCTTCGCGCGCATGAGTAGGCTTGGCCTCAAACAGTACCACGCCTTTTGAGTCCGTCATCTTATTAATTAAGTAGGGATCTACACGATAGCCCCCATTAGCAAAAACACTGTATGCAGACGCCATTTGCAAAGGTGTAACAGATCCTGCGCCCAAAGCCATTGTCAAATAAGGTGGGTGTTTCTCCGCTTCAAACCCAAAACGTTGAATATAGTCTTGAGCATAAGATGGCCCGATAGCACGTATTAATCGCACTGAAACCAAATTTTTTGATTTTGCTAAAGCAGTGCGTAAGCGCATTAAACCTTCATACTTGCCATCGTAGTTCTTTGGTTCCCAAGCTTGACTTCCTGTTTCCATGCTGCCAATAGATAGCGGGGCATCATTGACCATCGTACTTGGAGAAAAACCTTTCTCGATCGCAGCAGCATAAATAAATGGCTTGAAAGACGAACCCGGTTGGCGTTGAGCCTGAGTGACGTGATTAAATTTATTTCGACGGAAATCAAAGCCCCCCACTAAAGAAAGAATCGCGCCCGTCTCGGCATTCATTGAAACAAAGGCAGCTTCAACTTGAGGTAACTGCGCCAACTTCCAAACCCCACCGTCCGAAAGTAACCTAACGATCGCACCAGGACGCAAACGTTTTTTTGGTTGAGTGCTATCAGTTAAAGCGGCGGCGGCAAGCTTCATACTCTCACCCTTGATGGTGATCGTATCCCCAGTTGCAATCATGACCTGCATTTCTTTTGGCTTGATATCGAGAACAACGCCGGACTGTAAATCATCTAATTGCGGATAAGCCAATAAAGCTTCGTCAATTGCACGTTGACGCTTCACTATATCTTCTGGCAAATCAATGAACCCCTCGGGACCACGATATGCGTGACGTAAGTCGTACTCAAAAATACCGCGACGTACTGCTTTATATGCAGCATCTTGGTCCGCCTTCAAGATCGTGGTGTATACATCTATTCCCTGCGAATAGATTGCCTCGCCATATTGTGTAATCAGGAGCTGACGAACCATCTCAGCAGGAAAATCTGCGCGAGTACTAAATTCATTGCCAAGACCACGGATATGTAAGTCTTCAGCCATTGCGATTTGATATTGTTCGGGAGTGATATACGATAAATCACGCATGCGCTGCAAAATATATTCTTGTCGAATTTTGGCGCGCCGAAAATTGCTCACCGGGTTATATGCCGATGGTGCTTTTGGCAAGCCGGCTAACATCGCTGATTCAGCGATCGTAATGTCTCTTAGCTCTTTACCAAAGTAGATTTGGGCTGCACTAGAAAATCCATAAGCTCTTTGCCCCAAAAAGATCTGATTCATATAAATCTCAAGAATCTTGTCTTTACTTAATTGGGACTCAATTTCCCAGGCTAAGAGAACCTCGTAAATCTTACGACTAAAAGTTTTCTCATTGCTAAGGAAAAAGTTCCGTGCCACCTGCATTGTGATGGTTGACGCACCTTGGGAAAGGTTGCCGCGTAAATTGGTGAGCGTAGCTCTCAGGATACCCACGTAATCCACTCCACCATGAGAGTAAAAGCGATCATCTTCAATGGCTAAAACTGCATTACGCATATTCATTGGGATTTCGTTTAAAGGAATTACCTTACGGCGCTCCTCCCCAAACTCACCTATCAAAACTTTATCGGCCGTATAGATACGCAATGGTGTTTTGGGGTTGTAATCAATCAAGGCCGAAATCTTCGGGAGATTCGGCTTTGCTACTAAGAAGGCATATCCCATTAACAAAGTAAGCACTACTGCAAAAAACATGCTAATAATCAGGAGCGCTTTGATGAGCGGATTGCTTCCGGATTTATTCGGCGAGAATGATTCTCCTCTTGGCTGACCGGGACGTCTATCAGGTTGTCGTTTAAACCGCCCGTTTAATGGCGGCTTGTCTTTTGGGGGTAGAGCCATAGTTCAAATTATAGGATGCTTACGTAATTCACCCTCCAGGGTCAAAACCTCTCATTTAAATGCCCGCTTAGTACTTTTCTGACGCTCAATTCCGCCTTCCCTGATCGCTTTTCCCATCTCTGAGAAGAACAATATGGCATGCCACCACGCCATATTTCCCCCCAGTCTTTTGATGACATTTTGAGTGAGCTGGGAGACGACCCCGCCATTCCAGATCCCCACGGAATTCGTAAAACCGCCTCTCCACCCAGGATGGATGCTTCACCCCAAACGAAGACTCCAAAGCCCTCTTTTTCGACTAAAACATTCGAGGTGAAATGGCTTAATTTGAGTCCGATTTGGATCTTTGGTAGCACCTTATTACTCTGCGGGGTTAGCCTCTTTTTTTTCTTTGAATCCAGTAAGTCTGGGTCTGAACAGGAAATAAATACGCTTCAACGCCAATTATTAGCCCTCAAAGAAGAATTGGAATCCTCTCAAAATGAATGGCATTCTGAGCGAGAAGATTTATATGAAGTAATAGATGAAATAGAAGTGAGTATTCACTCAATTAATACAAAACCACTAACTCAAGCAACTCAAAGTAAGCCTACCGCTATCCCGTATGAAGCAGAGCTTCGTCGCTGGAGGTATTTAGGTATCACTCGTATGGGGGCTTTAGAGCAGGCTTTTTTTCATACCGGCCAGTCTACGAAGATGGTGGGCAAAGGGGATCTGGCTTTAGGGGAATGGCACCTGACTCAAGCCGAAAAAGAGCTGGCTATCTTGACTCATCCCAAAGGTAAATCCATCACCTTTAAATCCACCAACTCAGAGTGACTCTATTGAAGATCATACATAAATCCCGCGCCACCTTACCCCCCTTGATACTGGTTTTTTTACTTAATTCAGCCCTAGGAAATCTCCCTGAAACCAGCCCTACAAGCGCCCTTAAAGATAATCGCATTAGCCTTCAATTTAGCCAAATTGAAGTAACTGAACTTTTGCAGGTTTTAGCCAAAATGGGAAATACCAATTTTCTCCTCAGCGAATCTATTCAAGGCAAAATCTCGGTCGACCTCAAGGACACTCCCTGGCAAACTGCTCTCCATTCCATACTTGCTAGCCGAGGATTGCGCCTTGTCCGTAATGGCGATATTTACTGGATTGGTCCTCATGCAGAAATTCAAAGCTTTCAAAAATTTCGTCGGGAGGATGCTGCCCTACCTTTTGGGGGTGATCATATTAATAGCCCACGCCAGATCCTCATAGAGGCTCGCATCGTCGAAGCTGATCAGCGCTTTGCCCGAGAATTGGGCATCAAGTTGGGGTATCAAGCCAATGGCATTGGAAATCAGCCAGACCAAAACGCTAGCGCAAACCTTGATCTGGCAGGAACCGGCTTAGCCGGCTTTAATCCAGCCACATTGGCTGCCACCTTAGTTTCTAAGAATGCGGCCCGACTCTTGCAAATGGAGCTCTCAGCACTGGAGTCTGATGGCCAGGGCAAGATTCTCTCGAACCCCCGCATCATGACTGGCGATCAGGTTAAAGCCACGATTGAGCAGGGAACTGAACTACCCTACCAAGTCAGCTCTCAAAGCGGGAGCAAATTGCAGTTTCGCAAAGCTAATTTACGCCTAGAGGTTTTGCCCAAGATTCATCCGGATGGAAAGATCTCGATGTTAGTGGGGATCAATAAAGACACCATTGGCATGAAAACTGAACAGGGCTATGCAATTGACACCAAAAATCTCAGCTCTGAGGTCACCGTTGAAAATGGGGGTACGGCCATTATTGGAGGCATCTTTCAAACCACCGAACGCGATGACGAGATCAAAGTTCCACTCCTAGGGGATATTCCATTGATAGGGCATTTATTTCGCCATAAATCCAAATTGGCAGACAAAACTGAACTATTAGTCTTCTTAACCCCCACCGTGCTGGACAAACACTAATAAAATCACAGGGTGAACTCTTCATCCAACAATATCTTTCTAATTGGCCTCATGGGCGCTGGGAAGTCGACCGTAGGTAAATTACTAGCCAAGAAGTTAGGGCGTCGATTTCTAGATGCTGATCATGTGATTGAAGATCGTTGTGGAGTCAAGATTCCCGTCATCTTCGAAATGGAAGGTGAAGATGGATTTCGCAAGCGTGAGGCTCAGGTAATCAAAGACATCACAGCCGAACATGATGTCATTTTGGCTACTGGTGGTGGCGCTGTACTCCTGCCTGAGAATCGCCAATTCCTCAGTGAAAGAGGGGCGGTAATTTACCTCCACGCTAACCCTATGGAGTTATGGCATCGCACTAAAGGTGGTGAAGGTCGGCCACTCCTAAAAAATGGTGATGCAAAAAAGATTCTAGAAAACCTTTACGCTATTCGCGATCCCCTGTATCGCGAAATTGCTGACTTCGTTATTGAGACTGGAAAACCCAGCGTCAATCAGTTAGTCAACACCTTAATCATGCAACTCGAACTCTCCGCATAAATTTATCCATGAAAACATTAGAAGTTGATCTAGGCAATCGTAGCTACCCCATTCATATCGGCATAGATTTAATAGATCAGCCAAAATTATTTAACGCCTGCGAAAAGGCGACATCTATTTATATCGTTACCAATACGACTGTTTCCCCTTTATATGCAGATCGTCTCACTAAGACTTTAGAGAAACTAGGTAAGCCCGTTAGAACGATTGTACTGCCTGACGGAGAGTCTTATAAGGACTGGAAAAATCTCCAACTGATTTTTGATGACCTCCTCAAGTATGGAGCTGATCGTCAAACCATGTTGGTGGCTTTAGGTGGTGGTGTTATTGGAGACATGACTGGCTTTGCTGCTGCTAGTTTTATGCGCGGCATTCGCTTCATTCAAGTCCCAACAACCTTATTAGCTCAGGTGGACTCCTCCGTTGGCGGCAAGACGGGCATTAACCATCCACTCGGGAAAAATATGATCGGAGCGTTTCATCAGCCAGTAGCGGTGATTGCTGATCTCAATACCTTAAAGACATTGCCTGCACGTGAACTGTCTGCAGGCCTAGCTGAAGTAGTTAAGCATGGTGCGATTGCAGATGCTGAGTTCTTAAGTTGGATTGAAGTAAATGCAAAAGCTTTACTAGCCTGCGACACCACTGCAATGGCGCATGCGGTCTTACGCTCTTGCGAAATTAAATCAGCCGTAGTGTCAGCCGATGAAAGAGAAGGTGGTATTCGTGCCACATTGAATTTCGGGCATACCTTTGGTCATGCAATTGAAGCGGGTATGGGCTATGGCGAGTGGTTGCATGGTGAAGCTGTTGGCTGCGGTATGGTCATGGGTGCAGACCTCTCAAGACGCCTGAACTTTATCACTCAAGATGAGGTCAACCGTCTAACTCAAATCATTCAATCCATGAATCTGCCGATAGCACCGCCCAAGTTTGGCGCACAGCGATATATGGAATTAATGCAGGTAGATAAAAAGACTGAAGGCGGACAAATTCGCTATGTCGTTTTAGAAAAGATTGGCAAAGCCCAAATTCAGAGCGTTCCCGATGCTCAGGTCATAGAGACCCTAACAGCGACCGGAGCAATTTAATTTCCTGGCTTACTTATCTCTGCAGAAGACCAATAGTGATCGCCTGGCCAGCTTGAGCACTGGCAAATTCTGATAAGTCGCCTAGTAGTTCGTGCCCAGTTTTAGTATCCAACCACAGTGGGGAGGCTAAGGTACCCGCCCAACGATAGTGATAACCGCCAGATTTAGCTGCTACCCAAATCTCGTGCAAAGGGGGCTGGGTGTTGACCACAATCACACTGCGATCTCTAAACCGAATATTGATCACGTTTCCACCCTGGCGCTCCACATCTAGATCGAGGTCTAGAGCATCGTCTGCGGCTTCTAGGGCCACCTCTATGGACTCCAATAAATTACTGCCCAAATGATGAAATTGCTTATCGTCAATCGCTTCTACAGTTAAATCGCCTGGCTTCATATTAGAGTCCTGCATGCTATATTCAATCATTCGTTTTAGAGACATTCATGATAGCGATTCTTAAAAGAACTCTTGGCATTAGCCTTCTAATATCCCTTGTTGGATGTGGGGTTAGAGGTCCCTTATATTTGCCAAATGTGCCGCCAGCACCCAGTCCTCCTGCTGAGCCAGAGCCCAAAGGCAAGCTCTACCCACCCCAAAGCCCCGTTACAACTAACCCATCACCGGCCAAGCAATGACAAGTAAAGTGACTCCACTCCCCAACTTAGCTGGATTTACAGAACGAAATGGTACTTGGTATGCAGAGGAAATTCCGTTATCAGATTTGGCAAAAGAATTTGGCACACCCCTCTATGTCTATAGCAAAAAAGCATTAACCGAGGCTTACCAGGCCTACGACAAAGCTTGTATTGATTCCTCTGGCAAAAGACGAGCTCGCGTTCACTATGCGATGAAGGCGAATAGCAATTTAGCGGTGATTGATTGTTTTAAAAAATTAGGCTCAGGCTTTGACTTGGTCAGCGGTGGTGAATTAGCGCGCGCCCTTGCTGTTGGCGCAGATCCAAAAAGCTTCGTATTTGCAGGTGTTGGTAAGTCTGCTCATGAAATTGAGCAAGCCTTGAAAGCTGGTGTTAAGTGCATCAACGTAGAGTCGATTGCAGAGCTCCACCAAATTAATCGGGTTGCCACTAAGCTCAATTGCCGCGCCCCAATTTCCCTACGAGTGAATCCCGATGTAGATGCGCAAACGCATCCTTACATTTCCACTGGATTAAAAGGCAATAAATTTGGTATTGCTTATCATGAGGTTTTAAAAACATATCGTGAAGCTGCCTTACTGTCACAAATTGATGTGGTTGGTATTGACTGTCATATTGGCTCGCAAATCACAAACACTTCACCCTATCTTGACGCGCTTGATAAAGTGCTTGAGCTAGTTACTCAATTAAAAAAAGAAGGTATTGAGATCCACCATCTTGATTTAGGTGGAGGTCTTGGTATTTCTTACGGTGACGACAATCCACCTGATATTACTGAGTTCACCAACACCTT
Organism: Polynucleobacter sp. JS-Mosq-20-D10; assembly: GCF_018687755.1. Lineage (NCBI taxonomy): Bacteria > Pseudomonadati > Pseudomonadota > Betaproteobacteria > Burkholderiales > Burkholderiaceae > Polynucleobacter > Polynucleobacter sp. JS-Mosq-20-D10. The sequence goes on along the minus strand of NZ_CP061305.1, from coordinate 75,526 downwards.
ACTCAATCGCGTTGCTGAACGTGGTTTTGGGCATCTTGATATCGTTTTAGAGCCTGGTAGATCGTTGGTGGGTAATGCTGGCGTGCTCTTGACCCAAGTGGAATATCTCAAGCCTGGTACTGAGAAAAACTTTTGCATTGTGGATGCAGCAATGACAGAGTTGATGCGCCCAGCGCTCTACGAGGCTTATCATGCGATTGTTCCAGTTCAAACTAAACAGGTTACAAGCTCTACTTATGACGTTGTCGGACCCGTATGTGAATCTGGTGACTGGCTTGGAAGAGATCGTCAGCTTGCGGTTGAAGAAGGTGACCTGCTAGCCATTCTGTCTGCTGGTGCTTATGGCTTTGTGATGGCATCTAATTACAACACCAGACCAAAACCCGCAGAGATCATGGTTGATGGTAAGAACGCCTATGTCATTCGTGCACGTGAAAATATTGCCGATCTCTTTGCTAGTGAAACCACCTTGCCAAATTAATATTGCTATTGAATTAACTTCTCTAAGTAAATTCCAGGCAATAAAAAACCCCGCGACATCAGCGGGGTTTTTGTTTTTCTACTGAACGTAAATTAATGCAAGCCTGCCATGTAATCAGAAACAGCTTTCATCTCTTGATCAGAAAGTTTCGTAGCAATTGTTGTCATCTGAGTACTATTTTTACGAGTACCTTCACGGAAATTGACTAACTGATTGTAGGAATATTCAGCCCACTGTCCACCTTGGCGTGGATATTGCGCAGGAATGCCTGCACCGTTGGGACTATGGCAGCCAGCACAGGCTGGAACACCCTTTGATGCAATACCGCCACCATAAATACTCTTACCCAATGCAATAGTATCTTTACTTTGGGAGACACCTTGCGATGGAGCCTGCTGAGACAGGAAAGTGCCAATATTGATCATATCTTGCTCATTTAAAGGCATAGACATGCCCATCATGATGGCATTCACTCTGGTGCCTTCTTTAAAATTCTTCAACTGTTTTGCTGTGTATGCAGCATGCTGAGCAGACAACTTGGGCCAAGTGGCTACAGCGCTCTGACCTTTAGGGCCATGACATGTAATACAGGCTACAACTCCGCGAGTGGCATCTCCAGAGTTATAGAGTGATTCACCAGCAGCCGCATCAACCTTTGGCTTAGCTGGAACCGCAGCCTTTGCCTCTGCAGCCGGAGCCATGGGTGCTGGATCAGCAGCAAAAGCTTGTGGCGCAAGACCGCTTAGAGCGAAAATAGACAGAACTGCAAAGCCAGCACGTAAGCTAGTTAATTTGGAGATTTGAGGGGTTTGACGCATTATGTTTACCTTGGCAAAAATTCTTAAAAATGTTTGGGCCCTTCCTTTTACAACTTTCACCCAACATTATGAAATATTTCATGATTTTGCGTGATTTTACAATAGCTTCTGGACATGTCTAAACTCTTTCAAGCCCGCTTCGCGACCACAGTCAATGACACCCATTGTCTACCTGCCACTCCACTCCGAGAGGTAGCCTTTGCTGGGCGCTCAAATGCGGGTAAATCCAGCGCAATTAATGTGCTTTGTAACCAAAAACGCCTTGCTTTTGCCAGTAAAACACCTGGGCGTACCCAGCACATCAACTATTTTGGCCTTTTTGCAAAAGACGATCTTTTGGCCTATCTGGTGGATTTACCCGGGTATGGCTATGCTGCCGTCAATCATGAGACTAAATACCACTGGAATGCCCTTCTCAGCGATTATCTGCAAGAGCGGGAGCAACTGGTAGGCATGGTGCTGATTGTGGACTCTAGGCGGGGCATTACCGAACTGGACGAGCAAATGATTCAGTGGTTTGTCCCTACCGGTAAACCAATCCATATTTTGCTCAGTAAGTGCGACAAGCTCAATAAAAGTGAATGTAAGCATGCCTTAGAAGCGGTACGCAAACAATTACAACAATATGATCCAGCGCTACCTGATGGCAATGGTGATTCCAAGAAACTTACGGCACAATTATTCTCAAGCACCAAGCGCATTGGCCTTGAAGAGGCCGACAATATTGTTATTCAATGGTTATTTGCAGCGGAGACTCAAGAAGATGAAATCACAAGCTAACTCTATATTGAGCTTTCCGGCTCATCGCCCTCGTCGTATGCGACGTGATGATTGGTCACGTCGCCTCATGCAAGAAAATCATCTCAGCACAAATGACCTAATCTATCCAGTATTTTTACTTGAAGGCACAAATCAATCTCAAGCTGTTGCTTCCATGCCTGGGGTTAATCGTGTATCACTCGATTTACTTTTTAGCGTTGCGCAAGAATGTGTCTCCTTAGGCATTCCCGTTCTAGCACTCTTTCCGGTGATTGATGCATCTCTAAAAACACCTGACGGCAAAGAAGCTTTCAATCCGAATGGCTTAGTTCCAAACGCAGTACGTGAGCTAAAGAAACGCTTTCCTAATTTGGGCATCATGACCGATGTGGCGCTTGACCCTTACACAAGCCATGGTCAAGATGGCATCCTGGATGATCAAGGTCGCATCCTGAATGATGAGACTACGGCAATCTTAGTGCAGCAATCTATTGCTCAAGCACAAGCTGGCGTTGATATCGTTGCACCATCAGACATGATGGATGGCCGTATCGGAAAAATTCGCGAAGCCTTAGAGCAAAAAAATCTGATTCATACCCGCATCATGGCTTATTCCGCTAAATATGCGTCTGCTTTTTATGGCCCATTTCGTGATGCAGTAGGTTCAGCAAAAAATCTAGGCAAAGCAGATAAAAAAACCTACCAAATGGATTGCGCCAATACTGATGAGGCTTTGCGGGAGGTTGCTCTTGATATTAGCGAAGGTGCTGATATGGTGATGGTCAAACCTGGTATGCCCTACCTAGATATCGTTCGCAGAGTGCGCGATGAATTTAACTACCCGACTTATGTCTATCAAGTAAGTGGCGAATACGCCATGCTTAAAGCTGCTGCGCAAAATGGTTGGCTTGATCATGATGCTGTGATGATGGAATCGTTGCTCGCATTTAAGCGTGCTGGTGCCGATGGCATCTTGACTTATTTTGCACTTGAAGCTGCACGCCTCTTAAAAGCAAATAAATAATTATCTAAGCGTGAATGAATGGGTTCTATACCCATTCATATTTCGGTTAAATTAATTTTCCAGTACTTTTTTCAAGCGCTCAACAAAACGTTGTGGTGGCATATAGCCAATTACTCGTTGATCTTTTAATTCTTCTGAGTTGAGATCAAAAATCAAAATTCCTGGTGGCCCGAATAATCCAAAGCGTTTCAATAAAGCCTGATTCTCAGGACTGTTTTTTGTTACGTCGGCCTGCAGTAAAACAAATTTCTGTAACTCTTCATTCACTTCAGGATTAGCAAACGTGCTGACCTCCATCTCCTTACAAGAGATGCACCAGTCTGCATAAAAATCTAAGAGTACTAGTTTCTTTTGTTCTTTTGCTTTGGATAAAAATTGGTTTAACTGCGCACTTGAGTCAATCAGGGCAAAACTAGCTGCCCCAATCTGATGTTGGCGCTGACCATTGACCATCGTCTTGCCCGCCTCGTTACTACCACTTTGCAACAGCGGGGATGCAATCCAGGCTGCGGTTGCTACCAACAAAACACCTAATGTTCTTTGTAGCCAGACCATCCAAATGCCAGTGGATGGGATTAAGATGCGAGCCTCAATGGCAATAAAGAGGAGTGGCAACCCCATACCTAGAGCCATTACAAAAAGTAGTCCTGCCCCCAAACTCATTGAACCTGTTTGAGCAATAAAAGCGAGCACTCCAGCTAAGGGAGCGGTAATACAAGGGCTGGCAACTAATGTAGAAATTCCACCTAAAGCAAAGGCGCCCGCAAAACTACCACCCTTGTGACGCCCCGCTAATTGATCCACCTTTTGCTGCCATGAGTGGGGCATTTTGAGCTCGTACAGTCCGAATAGACTCCCTGATAAGGCTAGCAGCAGCAATGCAAACCCAATCAGCGCTATGGGGCTTTGTAGGGCTCTTTGAACGCTACCGCCTAGCGCAGCCATCAAGACCCCCGCTAATGCGTAGACGCAAGCCATTCCAAGCACATAGGCCGCTGCTAAGAGGCTTGCACGACCCTTTGCAATGGAATGCTTACCCTGCGTTCCAAACACGATGCTCGACAAAATAGGCAACATGGGAAGTACGCAAGGTGTAAAAGCTAAAGCCAAGCCCAGTATGAAGAAGGCCAAGAATAGATATGCTGTGGGCGTGCTCTCTAAAAAGCGACTAATGGCATTAACATCATCACGCTCACGCCAGACATCCATCAAACTCAATGCATTTTTAGAATCCTTGCTTGACTCAACTCCATCCAATACTTCAGGTATCGGCCGTGCCTTCACTCCGGGACCCGAAAGTAAAAATTTTAGCGTCATTGGTGGATAACAAATTCCCGCCTCGGCGCAACCCTGTAATTCCAATTCTAGATAGAGTGGCTTTCCTGTTTCAGCTTTTTTATCTAGCGTAATAAGAAATGTCTGCTTATAAACCTGCATTTTCTTTTGGAAAGTCTCATCAAACTTTTCAATGCCAGCTGGTAATGAGGCCTTTACGGCCCTTAATTTATTGGGCTCAGAGCCTATCTTTAAATGCAGCGACTCCTGATAGATGTAGTAAGCCTTGGCTGGGAAAATCTCTACCTCGACATCATTTGTATTTGTTACCCATGACGCTTCAGCCTGAAATGCCTTTTCAGGTGGAAGGAATTCCGGTGCTGCAAATGCATTACTAATAACTACAAATAATGAAGCAATTAGAGGAATAAATTTACCAAGGAATCTCATAGAACTACTTTACCTCGGACTCCACCCATTTGCCATAATGCGCCTCGTATTTTTCAGGAGCATACGCAATTACCTCAGGTAAATTATAAGGGTGATGACTTTTTATGAAATTAGAAATATCAATCCATTTATCTGCAATTGTTTTTGCTGACAGTAGAACTTCCTTTCCATCACAAATCTTGCCATCCCACCGATAGATAGAATGAACTCCCTCTTGAATTTGTAAGCAGGCAGCTAATCGACTCTCAATTAGTTGATGCGCCATTTTCTTTGCATCCTCTAGCGATCCAAAAGTGGTGATAACAATTAGTAAATCAGTAGATTTATCAGGGGTCATTACGTATTTATAACCGTATAAATGAAAAAAGCCAGACCGAAGCCTGGCTTTAAATATTGCTAAAGGGCTTAAGCCACTTCAGCGACTGCTGTTTCTTCAACTTCCGGACGATCTACCAATTCAACCAGAGCCATAGGTGCATTGTCACCATGACGGAAGCCAAACTTCAAAATACGAAGATAGCCACCTGGACGAGTTGCGTAACGTGGTCCGAGCTCTGTGAAGAGTTTAGTCACGATATCGCGATCGCGTGTGCGATTGAATGCTAAGCGACGGTTTGCTAAGTTATCTTTTTTACCCAAGGTAATCAAAGGCTCAACCACCATGCGCAATTCTTTTGCTTTTGGCAAAGTGGTTTTAATCACTTCGTGCTCCAAAAGAGAATTGGACATGTTGCGCAGCATCGCCAAGCGATGTGATGATGTTCTATTTAGTTTGCGTAAGCCGTTTCCGTGACGCATGATGCTTCCTTTCTAATTATTTCTCGAGGTTAGCTGGAGGCCAGCTTTCGAGTTTCATGCCAAGACTTAAGCCACGGGCCGCTAATACATCTTTGATTTCATTCAAAGATTTACGACCTAAATTAGGCGTCTTCAACAATTCATTCTCTGTACGTTGAATTAAGTCACCGATGTAGTAAATGTTCTCAGCCTTCAAGCAGTTTGCAGAGCGCACTGTGAGTTCGAGATCATCAACCGGACGCATCAACATTGGATCAACCATTGAAGAGCGGCTTGGCGCGAGATCACCAGAAACTTCGCTGCTTTCGAGGGCTGCGAATACAACTAACTGATCAACCAAAATGGTAGCAGCTTGACGAATTGCCTCTTCAGGTGACAACACACCGTTTGTTTCGATTGTCATTACGAGACGATCGAGGTCGGTACGTTGCTCAACACGAGCAGACTCAACAGCGTAGCTAACACGGCTTACTGGGCTAAATGAGGCATCCAACACGATACGACCAATGATCTTGGTAGCTTCGTCATGGTATTGACGCATATTGCCAGGTACATAACCACGGCCTTTTTCAACCTTGATCTGCATATCTAACTTGCCACCAGCTGACAAGTGAGCGATGACGTGATCAGGATTGATGATTTCTACATCATGTGGCAAGTCAATATCTTTTGCTGTAACGACGCCTGGGCCTTCTTTACGCAAATTGATAGTCACTTCATCACGTGACTGCAACTTAAATACGATACCTTTGAGGTTCAACAAAAGGTTAACTACATCCTCTTGAACGCCATCTAATGTGGAGTATTCATGAACAACACCAGCAATTGCTACTTCAGTTGGCGCATAACCAACCATCGAGGACAACAAAACACGGCGCAATGCATTTCCGAGTGTGTGGCCATAGCCACGCTCGAACGGCTCCATAACAACCTTAGCTTGGTTGGCAGTAAGCGCTTCAACAGAAATAATTTTTGGCTTGAGCAAATTTGTTTGCATATTTTTTCCTTGAGAGTGCTTAATTAACGTGAATACAATTCGACGATCAAACTTTCATTAATTTCGCCGCTAATGTCTTCACGGTCAGGCACCTGCTTAAATGTTCCCTCCAGCTTGGCTGCGTCGACTGATACCCAGCCAACTGCTGCCATCTGCTGAACCAAATTGAGTGATTCTGTAATGCGTGTTTGCTTCTTCGCTTTTTCACGAATAGCAACTACATCACCAGGTTTGACCTGAATAGATGGAATATTTACTGGGCTACCATTGAGCAAAATTGCACAGTGGGAAACTAATTGACGCGCTTCAGCACGAGTAGAACCAAAGCCCATACGATAAACAACGTTATCTAGACGTGATTCCAACAACTGAAGTAATGTTGAGCCAGTATTACCCTTACGACGCTCAGCTTCAGCGAAATAACGACGGAACTGACGCTCTAAAATTCCGTACATACGTTTAACCTTTTGCTTTTCACGCAATTGATTACCGTAATCAGATGTTCTTGAGCCAGATGTACGGCCATGTTGACCAGGCTTAGTATCTAACTTGCACTTGTCTGACAGGGCGCGACGTGCGCTCTTTAAAAATAAATCGGTACCTTCCCGACGTGCTAATTTGGCCTTAGGCCCTAAGTAACGTGCCACGATGCTTTCCTTTCTTTGCCGCAGTCTTACGACTGACGGTGAGTTCACCCTTTAATTCAGATGAACAGTGGGCTTTAATAAAAACTACTAAACTGTTTACTGCCAACATCCAAGCTTAGATACGACGACGCTTAGGAGGACGGCAACCATTATGTGGAACTGGAGTTACGTCTTGAATCTCAGTGATCTTGATGCCTAAAGAGTTCAATGCACGAACTGCTGATTCACGACCTGGACCTGGGCCCTTGATCTGAACTTCCAAGTTCTTGATTCCGCATTCAACAGCAGCTTTACCTGCTACTTCTGCCGCTACCTGAGCAGCAAAAGGTGTTGATTTGCGAGAGCCCTTGAAGCCCTGACCACCAGATGTTGCCCATGAAAGCGCATTGCCTTGGCGATCAGTGATCGTAATAATGGTGTTATTAAAAGAAGCGTGAACGTGTGCAATACCGTCAGCAACGTTCTTTTTAACCTTCTTGCGTGTGCGCTGTGAAGCTGCAGAAGCGGATTGTTGTTTTGCCATGTCAATAAACTTTCTTGATTATTTCTTGAGTTGCACGCCAGACTTACGCGGGCCCTTGCGGGTACGCGCGTTAGTCTTAGTGCGTTGACCACGTACAGGCAAGCCCTTACGATGACGAACGCCGCGGTAGCAGCCTAAGTCCATCAAACGCTTGATGCTCATCGTTACTTCACGACGAAGGTCACCTTCAGTAATAAATTTACCTACTTCATCACGCAACTTTTCCAAGTCACCGTCAGTAAGATCTTTAACTTTTTTGTCGATAGCAACACCTGTGGTTTCACAAATTTTGCGAGCACGGGTAGTACCAATGCCAAAAATTGCTGTTAAACCGATAACAGTATGTTGATGATTTGGGATGTTTACCCCAGCGATACGTGCCATGAGATTTCCTCTTAATTAACCAGATCAGCCTTGACGCTGCTTGTGACGTGCGTCTGAAGAACAGATCACGCGAACAACGCGTTTGCGCTTAATGATCTTGCAATTTCTGCAAATACACTTAACGGATGCCAAAACTTTCATAACTCACCTCTAAAAAAATATGTACTTCTTAATCTTTACTTCGCTCGGAAAATGATTCTGGCGCGCGTCAGGTCGTAAGGAGTCATCTCCACCGTTACCTTATCTCCTGGCAGGATGCGGATGTAATGCATCCTCATCTTTCCAGAAATGTGCCCTAAAACCACATGTCCGTTCTCTAGCTTCACGCGAAACATTGCGTTCGGCAAATTCTCAATAATTTCTCCCGCCATCTGAATTACATCGTCTTTAGACATTCAGTTAAGCGCCCATCTTAAAGTTAGCTTTTTTCATCAAAGAACCATATTGTTGTTGCATTACGAATGACTGAACTTGAGCCATAAAATCCATTGCAACAACGACAATAATCAACAATGAAGTACCGCCAAAATAGAATGGCACGTTGTACTTCAACACTAAAAATTCTGGCAACAAGCAAACCAAAACCATATAAATTGCACCGGCCAATGTCAAACGAACTAAGATTTTGTCAATGTAACGACCTGTCTGATCACCCGGGCGAATACCTGGAACAAAGGCACCGCTCTTCTTCAAATTATCCGCAGTCTCACGGCTATTGAAAACCAAAGCTGTGTAGAAGAAGCAGAAGAAAATAATTGCTGCTGCATACAAAATTGTGTAGACAGGTTGACCTGGAGCTAATGTTGCTGCCAAGTCTTTAATGACTTTGCTAAACATGTTGCTTGGCTCGCCTGATGTAAACCAGCCAGCAATCGTTGCAGGGAACAAAATAATAGATGAAGCAAAAATTGGAGGAATAACTCCGGCCATATTTAACTTCAATGGGAAGTATGAAGATTGGCCGCCATATACCTTGTTACCAACTTGTCGCTTAGCGTAGTTCACTAAAATACGGCGCTGACCACGCTCTACAAAAACTACAAAATAAGTTACTGCAATACAAATCACTACGATCAGTAATGCAGACAGGATATTCATCGAACCGGTGCGAACTAATTCAAGTAAGCTGCCGATTGCGGTTGGCAGTCCAGAAACAATGCCGCCGAAAATAATGATGGATATGCCGTTACCAAGACCACGCTCAGTAATTTGCTCGCCAAGCCACATTAGGAACATAGTGCCAGTAACCAAAGTCACCACTGTGTTGAGCTCGAACATCAGACCAGGGTTAATAACCAAACCTGGTTGGGCTTGCAGTGCAACAGAGATACCTAAAGCCTGGAATGTTGCCAAAAGCACAGTTCCATAACGGGTGTACTGAGTAATCTTGCGCTGTCCTGCTTGGCCTTCTTTTTTTAAAGATTCTAGTGAAGGAATAACAATGGTCATTAACTGCATGATGATTGAGGCAGAGATGTACGGCATGATTCCTAAGGCAAATACTGTAAAGCGAGATAACGCACCGCCTGAGAACAGGTTGAACATTCCCAAGATGCCATCTTTTTGACCAGAGAACAATTGCGCCAATTGGTCTGGATCAATGCCTGGCACAGGAATATGCGCACCCAAACGGAACACGAGCAATGCCAAAACCAGGAATATCAAGCGTTGGCGTAATTCTCCAAACTTGCTTCCTGATTGAGCAATATTTGCTGCGTTGGTAGGTGCGAGTGCCATCGTTTACTTAAAGCTAATTAAACTAAGTCAACCAATTTGCCGCCAGCTGCTTCAATAGCTGCTTTTGCACCTGCAGTTGCAGTAATACCCTTGAGGGTTACAGCAATAGACAGTTCACCAGTCTTAATAACTTTTACTGAGTTGATCTGCTCACCAGCAAAACCATGAGCTCGCAAAACCAATAAGTCTACTTCTGGCAAGTTAATTTTTGCTAAGTCGTTCAAAGTGATTTGACCAACGTGACGACGTGTCAATGACACGAAACCGCGCTTAGGCAAACGACGATACATCGGCATCTGACCGCCCTCGAATCCAACTTTGTGGAATCCGCCTGAACGCGACTTCTGACCTTTGTGACCACGACCAGCTGTTTTTCCAAGACCAGAGCCGATACCGCGGCCTACGCGACGACGATTTTTATTGGAGCCTGGTGCTGGTTTGAGTGTATTGAGTTGCATATTCTTCGCCTATTTACTTGCTAGTTATTAGCCAACGACCTTAACTAGATAAGAAACTTTATTAATCATTCCGCGAACAGCTGGTGTATCTTCCAATTCTGAAACTGAATTGATACGACGCAGACCTAAGCCGCGAACAGTTGCACGATGGCTTTCGCGTGTGCCGATCAAGCTGCGTACTAATTGCAGTTTGACTTTAGAGTTAGTTGTTGTCATTTATAGATTCCTAATCTTTTGGTCTTAGCCGAGAATCTCTTCGACTGACTTACCGCGTTTAGCAGCAATTTCAGAAGGAGTGCTCATCTTGCTCAAGCCATCAATCGTTGCACGAACCATGTTGTAAGGGTTTGTTGAACCAAGTGATTTAGCAACCACGTTAGTTACACCCATTACATCGAAAATTGCGCGCATTGGGCCACCAGCGATAACGCCAGTACCATCTTTAGCTGGAGAAATCATCACGCGTGACGCGCCATGCTTGCCAATCACAGTGTGCTGCAAAGTACCTTTACGTAACGAGACTTTGATCATCTTGCGGCGTGCTTCATCCATTGCCTTTTGAACAGCAACTGGAACTTCTTTTGATTTGCCTTTGCCCATGCCGATACGACCATCGCCATCGCCAACTACAGTGAGTGCAGCGAAGCCGAGAATACGACCACCCTTAACCACTTTAGTTACACGATTAACAGCAATCATCTTCTCGCGAAGACCATCATCACGCTCTTCGTTTTGCATCTTGGTTTGCATTTTTGCCATGTCTTTTTCCTAAACCTTTTTAGAACTTCAGGCCGGCTTCACGCGCAGCTTCAGCTAAGGCCTTAATGCGGCCGTGATAACGATGCCCGGAACGATCAAAAGCAACATCAACAATGCCTGCCTTAACAGCACGCTCAGCAACTAACTTGCCGATTTGTTTAGCCGCTTCAGCGTTTCCGCCGTTTTTGATCGCTTGGCGCAAATCTTTTTCCATTGTTGAAGCAGCTGCTACAACCTTGGTTCCGCATGGGCTATAAACCTGCGCAGAAATATGTGCATTGCTACGGATAACTGTTAAGCGATTTGCCAATGCTTCGGCAATGCGAATACGAGTCTGCCTAGCACGTCTTTGTCTGGATTCGTCTTTATTCATTTTCTAATCTCGCTTACTTCTTCTTAGTTTCTTTCAGGTGTACAACCTCATCCACGTAACGAACACCCTTGCCTTTGTATGGCTCTGGTGAACGGTATGCGCGAACTTCAGCGGCAACCTGGCCAACTTGCTGCTTGTTGGAACCTTTGATAATGATTTCAGTTTGAGTTGGAGTCTCAGCTTTTACACCCTTTGGCAGGTTATAAATAATGTCGTGTGAGAAACCTAACTGCAATTTCAATGAATCGCCCTGGGCAGCAGCACGGTAACCAACGCCTACTAAGCTGAGCTTGCGCTCGAAGCCAGCAGTTACGCCAACAACCATGTTGTTTACCAAAGCGCGGGCTGTACCTGACTGCGCACCAGCTTCTGGTGTGTTGTTATTTAAAACAACTGTCAATACGCCGTCTTCTTGTTTCAAACCAACAGAAGGATGCAAGTTATGTGTCAAAGTGCCCAACGGACCCTTAACAGTAATATTTGCACCGTTGATGCTGATTTCAGCGCCCTTAGGGACTGGAATAGGTGATTTACCAACGCGGGACATATTTCTCTCCTTACGCGACGTAGCAAATAACTTCGCCACCAACGCCGTTTGCACGTGCTTTGCGGTCTGTCATTACGCCTTGTGGGGTTGAAATAATTGCAATACCTAAGCCATTCATCACTTCAGGAATGTCGTGGCGGCCTTTGTAGATACGTAGACTTGGTGTAGAAACACGGTCAATACGCTCAATAACAGGACGGCCTGCGTAGTATTTGAGTTCAATGTGTAGCACTGGCTTAGCTGCTTCACCTTTGATTTCAAAACTATCGATATAACCTTCATCCTGCAAGACTTTTGCAATAGCTACTTTAACTTTTGACGACGGCATCAAGACTACGGGTTTCTGCACTGCTTGCGCATTGCGGATCCTTGTCAACATGTCGGCGATTGGATCGCTGATACTCATGAGTTCTCCTAATTCTTTCGCCGCTTACCAGCTGGCCTTGGTTAAACCGGGGATTTCGCCACGGAAGGCGATTTCGCGAATTTTGCTACGCGCTAAACCAAACTTGCTGAATACACCGCGCGGACGACCGGTTAATGAACAACGATTTCTTTGACGAATCGGGCTTGCGTTACGTGGAAGTGCCTGTAGTTTCAAGCGAGCCTCATAGCGCTCTTCATCGCTACGCGATTGATCGGCGATGATTGCTTTGAGTTCTGCACGCTTTACAGCGTACTTCTCTACAGTTTTAGCGCGCTTATTCTCGCGCTCAATTAGGGATAGTTTTGCCACGTTAGCCTCTTAATTGCGGAAAGGGAATTTGAACGCTGCTAACAAAGCTTTTGCTTCTTCGTCAGTCTTAGCGGTCGTCGTAATACTGATATTGAGACCACGGAGGGCATCAATCTTGTCGTATTCGATTTCTGGGAAAATGATTTGCTCTTTAACGCCGATGTTGTAGTTACCACGGCCGTCAAATGCCTTACCGGAAATACCGCGGAAGTCACGTACGCGTGGCAAAGCAACAGTTACGAAGCGATCCAAAAATTCATACATGCGCTGACCGCGCAATGTAACCATGGCACCAATTGGGTAGCCTTGACGAATTTTGAATCCAGCAATCGCTTTTTTCGCTTTTGTCACAACTGGTTTTTGACCTGCTACTTTAGTCAAATCACCAACTGCATTTTCGATAATTTTCTTGTCGTTCACTGCATCACCCAGGCCCATGTTCAGGGTTACCTTAGTAATACGTGGAACTTCCATCACTGACTTGTAACCAAATTTGGCAATTAAATCAGCAACTACTTTAGCTTGATAGTGTTCTTGAAAACGTGTGCTCATAATTTCTCCGTGCCCCTTATGCGCTTAAAGTTGCGCCAGTGGTTTTGAGGAAACGTTGCTTTTTACCGTCCACGAGTTTGATACCAACACGTGATGGTTTGCCGTTACCGTCAACCACAGCCACATTAGAAATGTGAACAGGCATCGTCTTGTCAATCATGCCGCCAGTAACACCGGCTGCTGGATTTGGCTTAACGCTCTTTTTATAAATATTGACGCCTTCGATCACTAATTTGTTCTCGAGAACGGCCGTAACAGTTCCTTGCTTGCCTTTATCGCGGCCAGTCAACAGAACTACTGAATCACCTTTACGAATTTTTTTCATATCAGCCTCTTAAATAACTTCGGGGGCGAGAGATACGATCTTCATGAACTTCTCAGTACGCAACTCGCGCGTTACTGGTCCAAAGATACGTGTGCCAATTGGCTCAAGCTTAGCGTTGAGCAATACCGCAGCGTTGCCATCGAACTTAATCAATGAGCCATCTGGACGGCGAACACCCTTAGCAGTTCTCACTACTACGGCGTTATAAATATCACCTTTTTTTACACGGCCACGTGGAGCAGCGGACTTTACAGTCACTTTAATGACATCACCGATACTGGCGTAACGACGCTTAGAGCCGCCCAATACCTTGATGCACAAAACTTCACTGGCGCCTGTGTTATCGGCGACCTGTAATCTACTTTCGGTCTGAATCATTTTTTAATCCCCAACTTGTTAGCCAAAGGCAAACAGTCTTGGTTCCGTCTATGGGCTTTAACGAGAGCTAAAACCCGGAATTAATGAAAAAACACTGCTTCCCTCAATAAAACCAGAGAAGCCGACTATCATACTACGTAAAACAGGGATTTGGCAATAAATTTCGCCAAAATCCCTAATATTTCTTTAAATACCTTTTGATTCCTGAACCAAGCGGGTTACAACCCAAGATTTTGTACGTGAAATTGGCTTAGATTCAGCAATTTCAACGGTATCACCCATCTTGTATTGACCAGCTTCGTCATGCGCATGGTATTTTTTGGACTGTCCAACATATTTGCCATAAAGCGCATGTTTTACTTGGCGCTCAACTAGCACAGTCACAGTTTTTTGCATTTTATCGCTAACGACACGGCCCACTAGGGTGCGGCGCAAGGGTTTAGATAATTCTGTCATATCCCTTTTTCCTTATTTCTGTGCAGTTTTTTGGGTAATAAAAGTCTTAACGCGAGCAATTTCACGTTTAGTCTTACCCAATTGGCTGGTATTTGTGAGTTGCTGAGTACCTTTTTGCATACGGAGTTTGAAGCTTGTCTTCAAGAGCTCTGTTAATTCTGCGTTCAAGGCAACCAGGTCTTTGGATGCTAATTCTGTCTTTTTCATAATTTCTATCCCGATCAACCTAAGTGGCGAATCACGAAAGTGGTTTGTAATGGCAACTTAGCAGCAGCAAGCTTGAAAGCTTCGCGCGCCAATGTTTCATCCACTCCATCCATCTCGTACAAAATCTTGCCTGGTTGAATTTCTGCTACGTAGTACTCTGGATTACCTTTACCGTTACCCATACGTACTTCAGCTGGCTTTTGTGAAATTGGCTTGTCTGGGAAAATACGAATCCAGATTCGACCGCCACGCTTAATGTGACGGGTCATTGCGCGACGTGCAGATTCAATCTGACGTGCAGTCAAACGACCGCGGCCAATAGCTTTCAATCCAAAGTCACCAAAGGCTACTGAACTACCGCGTGTTGCCACGCCGGTGTTACGTCCCTTTTGTTCCTTGCGATACTTACGACGCTTTGGTTGTAGCATGCTTACTCTCCTGACTTCTGCGCTTCAGCACTTGCGGCTTCAACGGCTTTCGGTACACGCTTAACTGTTGGCTTAGCAGCAACCAATGGCTTGCTGTCAGCTGCTGGTTTGCGTGCGCTGGTTTTGGCTGGTGCGCGACGTGGCTTCTTCTCATCAGCTACTGGCTCTGCTGTTACAGCAGGAGCATCCGCACCACGACCTAATGTATCGCCTTTGTATACCCAAACTTTTACACCGATGATGCCGTATGTTGTTTCCGCTTCTGATGTAGCGTAATCAATATCAGCCTTCAATGTATGAAGTGGAACGCGGCCTTCACGGTACCATTCGCGACGTGCAATTTCGGCACCGTTCAAACGACCAGAGGACATAATCTTGATTCCTTGCGCACCAAGGCGCATTGCATTTTGCATTGCACGCTTCATTGCACGACGGAACATGATGCGCTTCTCGAGCTGCTGAGTAATAGAATCAGCAATCAGTTGAGCATCCACTTCAGGCTTACGAATTTCTTCGATATTCACATGGACAGGAACACCCATACGCTTCTGGAGTTCGCGGCGGAGAACTTCAATATCTTCGCCTTTTTTACCGATCACAACACCTGGACGTGAGCTATAGATAGTAATACGTGCATTCTTCGCAGGACGCTCGATGATTACCTTGCTAACAGATGCATTCTTTAATTTCTTTTTCAAATAGATGCGGACATCGACGTCCTCTTTAAGCATCTTTGCAAAGTCAGTATTATTTGCATACCACTTTGATGTCCAGTTCTTCGTTACCGAGAGTCGGAATCCGGTTGGGTTTATCTTTTGTCCCATATCTTCCCTTAGTTACTCAAGGTCACGGTAATGTGACATGTTTGTTTTTCGATTTGATTGCCACGACCCTTAGCGCGTGCTGTGAAGCGCTTCAAGGAAGTACCCTTATCAACAATAATTGTTGAAACCTTGAGCTCATCAATATCAGCACCCTTATTGTGTTCAGCGTTGGCCATTGCAGACTCAACAACTTTTTTCACAATGAAGGCAGCTTTCTTGGGGCTGAAATTCAAAATGTTCAATGCACGTGCAATCGGCAAACCACGGATTTGGTCAGCGACCAAACGTGTCTTTTGCGCAGAAATGCGGGCGCCTTTGTGAATAGCTTTAACTTCCATCATCATCCCCTTACTTCTTCGTTACTTTCTTGTCAGCAGCGTGACCTTTGAAAGTACGGGTCAAGGCAAATTCGCCTAACTTATGACCCACCATGTTTTCTGATACATATACCGGAACGTGTTGACGACCGTTATGTACAGCAATCGTCAGACCAATAAAGTCTGGGAGGATTGTTGAACGGCGTGACCATGTTTTGATCGGCTTTTTGTCTTTGTTGGCTTGTGCGACTTCAACTTTATTTACTAAGCTGGCTTCGCAAAATGGGCCTTTTTTAGCTGAACGTGTCATATTTATTTATCCTTATCGCTTAACGTTTTTGACGACGTTGAACGATCATCGAAGTTGTACGCTTGTTGCGACGTGTACGATAACCTTTGGTTGGTGTGCCCCATGGGGAGACAGGTACACGGCCTTCGCCAGTTCTACCTTCACCACCGCCGTGTGGGTGATCTACTGGGTTCATTGCCACACCGCGAACGGTTGGGCGAATACCACGCCAGCGATTTGCACCAGCTTTACCGATAACGCGCAAGCTGTGCTCTTCATTACCAACTTCACCAATAGTGGCACGGCAATCGATCAAAATACGACGTACTTCACCTGAGCGCAAGCGCACCTGAGCGTATACACCTTCACGAGCCAATAACACTGCAGAGCCGCCAGCGGAACGTGCGATTTGAGCACCTTTACCTGGCAACATTTCTACACAGTGAATCGTGCTACCAACTGGAATGTTGCGAATCGGCAAGTTGTTACCAGACTTGATTGGGGCTTCTGAGCCACTCATCAATGCCTGACCAACAGTCATACCTTTTGCAGCAAGAATATAGCGACGCTCACCATCAGCAAACACGATCAATGCAATGTTTGCACTGCGGTTTGGATCGTATTCCAAGCGTTCTACTTTTGCTGGAATACCATCTTTGTCATTGCGCTTGAAATCAACTACACGATAGTGATGCTTATGACCACCACCCTTGTGACGGGTAGTAATGTGACCATTATTGTTACGACCTGCTTTTTGGAACTGTGGCTCTACCAACGCTGCAAAAGGTTTACCTTTGTGCAGGTCAGGATTTACCACCTTGACCATTGAGCGACGACCTGGTGAGGTCGGTTTTGTCTTCATCAAAGGCATGATTAATTCGCCTCCGCTTCAAAGTTAATTTCTTGACCTGGCTTCAAGCTAACGTAGGCCTTCTTAGTGTGGTCACGACGACCTTCAAAACGGCCATAGCGCTTTGGCTTACCTTTTTGATTCACGATTTGAACTGAGTCAACTTGCACTTTAAAGAGCAACTCAACTGCTTGTTTCACATCGCTCTTGTTGGCGTCACGTGTAACTTGGAATACCACTTGTTCGTTTTTCTCTGCAACCATAGTAGCTTTTTCAGAGATAACCGGTCCAAGTAGAACCTTCATCAAGCTGTGATCGTTTTTACGGACTTGGCTCATTTCAGCAACTCCTCAATTTTTGCGATCGCTGCTTTGCTTACCAATACTTTTTTGTATTGAACCAAAGCCAATGGATCAGCGTGCTGTGGCTCACATACAGCAACCTTATGCAGGTTACGTGATGCCAAGTACAAATTCTCGCTAACCTGATCAACGATGATCAAGACTGAATCCAATCCCATTGCTTTAACTTTGTCAGCTAAAACTTTAGTCTTTGGTGCATCAAGATTAAATTGGTCAACAACATTCAAACGACCTTCGCGTGCTAACTGAGACAAAATAGATCTCATACCAGCGCGGTACATTTTCTTGTTTACTTTCTGGCTGAAATTTTCTTCAGGTGAATTCGGGAATATACGACCACCTCCACGCCACAGCGGGGAAGAGCTCATACCAGCACGTGCACGACCAGTACCTTTTTGACGCCAAGGTTTTTTGGTTGTGTGCTTAACTTGCTCACGGTCTTTCTGTGCTCGGTTACCGCTACGTGCATTTGCTTGGTATGCCACAACAACTTGGTGTACCAATGCTTCGTTATATTCGCGTTCGAATACTTCTGGTGAGGCTTGAATGCCTGCACCTAAAGTTCCGTTGTCTTGGAGAAGCTTAAGTTCCATATTCGCTCTCCTTATTTCTTCTTCAACGGTGTCTTCACCGCTGGAGTAACAATCACTTTACCGCCTGGGGCACCTGGAATAGCGCCTTTAACCATGATGAGATTGCGTTCTGCATCAATGCGTGCGATGACTAAATTTTGTACAGTGCGTGTTTCATCACCAAGGTGGCCAGTCATGCGCTTACCTGGGAAAACACGACCTGGATCTTGCGCCATACCGATAGAACCTGGCACGTTATGTGAACGTGAGTTACCGTGTGACGCGCGACCTGAAGCGAAGTGATGGCGCTTGATGGTACCGGCATAGCCTTTACCAATCGTTACGCCTTGTACGTCCACTTTTTGGCCAGCAGCAAATGCAGTGTCAGCAGGAATTACTTGTCCTGGTGCCATTTCAGCGATTTTTGCTGCATCTAAATGAAATTCGTTGAGACCGTTACCAGCCATCACACCCGCTTTGGCGAAGTGACCAGCCATTGCTTTGGTAACGCGAGTAGCTCTACGTGTGCCATGTGCTAACTGGATAGCATCATAGCCATCAGTTGCCTGGGTCTTGATTTGAGCGATTCTGTTGTCGCTCACGTCAATTACGGTGACAGGAATTGCTTCCCCCTCGTCCGTAAATAGACGGGTCATGCCGATCTTGCGACCGATTAAGCCTAAGCTCATATTCATGCTCCACGCCGACTTCGATTGGTCGGCAAAATTAATTTAAGTGATTTACAAGTAAAAGTACTTCTAAATCAATAAGTTACAACGTTTTTAATGCTGATAAGACCTGAATATTCGCCCAAATAATTGAGCGAAGCCTTAGATTCTATCCCGAAAATCCAGTCTTGACAAGCACTAAGACTGGAAATACCAAATTACTGCAACTTAATTTCGACGTCCACACCTGCTGGAAGGTCTAATTTCATCAAGGCATCCACCGTTTTCTCTGTAGGATCAACGATATCCATCAAACGTAGATGGGTACGAATCTCTAACTGATCACGTGAAGTCTTATTTACGTGTGGTGAACGCAGAATGTCAAAACGCTCAATACGCGTTGGCAAAGGTACTGGACCCTTAACAACTGCACCAGTACGCTTAGCTGTATCAACGATTTCAGCTGCAGACTGGTCGATCAAACGGTAATCAAATGCTTTAAGACGAATACGAATTTTTTGGTTTTGCATATTAATTCCAAAGAGCGTTGTGGTGCTGCCACGTTATATTTCTAAAGAGCTCGGTGACATCAGCAGCACTGATGTCACCGGTTAGCAAACCGCTAAATATTTTTACTAATTAAAACTGACTACTTAAGCCAAAATCTTCGCAACCACACCGGCGCCAACAGTACGGCCACCTTCACGGATCGCAAAACGTAAACCTTCTTCCATCGCGATTGGCGCGATGAGCTTGACGGTAATAGTCACGTTATCACCAGGCATCACCATTTCTTTGTCTTTTGGCAACTCGATTGAACCAGTTACGTCCGTAGTGCGGAAGTAAAACTGTGGACGATAGTTGTTAAAGAATGGCGTATGACGACCACCTTCATCTTTACCCAAGATGTAAACCTCGGCTGTAAAGTGAGTATGTGGGGTGATTGAACCTGGCTTAGCCAATACTTGGCCGCGCTCAACTTCTTCACGTTTTGTACCGCGTAACAAGATACCAACGTTATCGCCTGCTTGACCTTGGTCGAGCAATTTGCGGAACATTTCAACACCAGTACAAGTAGTCTTCAGTGTTGGCTTGATACCAATGATTTCAATCTCTTCACCAACTTTAACGATACCGCGCTCGATACGGCCTGTAACAACAGTACCGCGACCGGAGATAGAGAACACGTCCTCTACTGGCATCAAGAAGGCACCGTCAATAGCACGCTCTGGAGTTGGGATATAGGTATCTAATGCTTCAGCCAATTTCATGATGGCTTCTTTACCCAATGGGCCTTCGTCGCCTTCAAGAGCTAACTTAGCAGAACCTTGAACGATTGGTGTGTCATCGCCTGGGAAGTCGTACTTAGACAGAAGTTCACGAACCTCCATTTCAACTAACTCGAGCAATTCAGCATCATCAACCATGTCGCACTTGTTCAAAAATACGATGATGTATGGAACACCTACTTGGCGTGCCAAGAGGATGTGCTCACGAGTTTGTGGCATTGGGCCGTCAGCTGCAGAGCAAACCAAAATAGCGCCGTCCATCTGAGCAGCACCAGTAATCATGTTCTTGACGTAGTCAGCATGTCCTGGGCAATCGACGTGAGCATAGTGACGATTTGCAGTCTCATACTCAACGTGTGCTGTATTAATCGTAATACCACGTGCTTTTTCTTCTGGAGCGGCATCGATCTGATCGTATGCTTTTGCTTCGCCACCAAATTGCTTAGAAAGCACGGTTGCAATTGCTGCTGTCAATGTGGTTTTACCGTGGTCAACGTGACCAATGGTGCCAACGTTTACGTGCGGTTTTGTCCGCTCAAACTTTTCTTTTGCCATTTTTTTGTCTGCCTTCTTAGCTAGTCAATATTCAAAATAATGTGGATAAATTACTTCGCTTTAGCAGCCATAACTGCTTCAGCAACGTTCTTAGGTGCTTCGGAATAATGCTTAAATTCCATGGTGTAGGTAGCGCGACCTTGGGTCAACGAGCGCAAGCCAGTTGAATAACCAAACATCTCTGCTAATGGCACTTCAGCACGAACGATCTTGCCGCCGCCTGGAATGTCATCCATACCTTGCAAAATACCGCGACGTGATGAGAGGTCGCCCATTACGTTACCCATGAAATCTTCTGGTGTTTCAACTTCAACAGCCATCATTGGTTCAAGCAACACCGGTGATGCTTTGCGCATACCGTCTTTGAATGCCATCGAGCCCGCCATCTTAAATGCGTTTTCGTTGGAGTCAACATCATGGTATGAACCGAAGAACAATGTTGCCTTGATATCTACAACTGGATAGCCAGCCAAAATACCGGAGTTCAAGGTTTCGATGATGCCTTTTTCTACTGCAGGAATGTATTCACGTGGAACTACACCGCCCTTAATAGCGTCAACGAATTGAAAACCCTTACCTGGTTCTTGTGGCTCGAGCTTGAGCACAACGTGTCCGTACTGACCGCGACCACCAGACTGCTTAACAAATTTGCCTTCAACCTCTTCGCAAACTTTGCGAATGGTTTCACGATAAGCAACTTGTGGTTTGCCAACGGTTGCCTCAACACCAAACTCACGACGCATACGATCAACCAAAATTTCCAAATGGAGCTCGCCCATACCGGAAATAATTGTTTGACCAGACTCTTCGTCTGTCTTTACGCGGAATGATGGATCTTCTTGTGCCAAGCGATTCAAAGCAAGACCCATTTTTTCTTGGTCTGGTTTTGTCTTTGGCTCAACTGCTTGTGAGATCACCGGCTCTGGGAATACCATGCGCTCCAAAATCACGATGCCATCTGGATCACACAATGTTTCGCCAGTGGTTGCGTCTTTTAGACCAACGGCAGCTGCGATATCACCCGCAAATACTTCTTTAATTTCTTCACGTTCGTTTGCATGCATCTGCAACAAACGACCAACACGTTCTTTTTTGCCCTTGATTGGGTTGTAGATCGTATCGCCAGATTTCATTACGCCTGAATAAACACGGAAGAAGATGAGCTGGCCAACAAATGGGTCAGTCATGATCTTAAATGCCAACGCTGAAAATTTCTCATCATCAGCAGCTCTACGTGTTGTAGGTGTACCGTCTTCCAATTCACAAGGAACCGGCGGAACATCCAATGGTGATGGCAGCAATTCCACTACCGCGTCCAACATCGCCTGAACACCTTTATTTTTGAAGGCTGTTCCACACATCATTGGAATAATTTCATTGGCGATAGTGCGTTGACGCAATGCTTTTTTAATTTCGTCTTCGGTCAGTGCGTCACCGCCGAGGTACTTTTCCATTAACTCTTCTGAGCTTTCAGCAGCGGCTTCAAGCAACTTTTCGCGCCACTCTTCAGCCGAGGCTTGTAACTCAGCAGGAATTTCTTCGTAGGTAAATTTAGTGCCTTGTGATTCCTCATCCCAATAGATGGCTTTCATTTTGACCAAATCCACAACGCCTTTGAAGTTTTCTTCAGCGCCAATCGGAATTTGGATCAAGATAGGATTAGCCTTCAAGCGCAATTTCATCTGGTCATAGACCTTGAAAAAATTCGCGCCAGTACGGTCCATCTTGTTAACAAATGCTAAACGTGGAACTTGATACTTATTAGCTTGACGCCAAACAGTTTCAGATTGTGGCTGCACACCACCTACCGCACAGTAAACCATGCAAGCGCCATCCAAAACGCGCATTGAACGCTCAACTTCAATCGTGAAGTCTACGTGTCCTGGGGTGTCAATAATATTGATACGATGCTCTGGAAAATTTCCAGCCATGCCCTTCCAGAACGTTGTAGTAGCAGCAGAAGTAATCGTGATACCACGCTCTTGCTCTTGCTCCATCCAGTCCATGGTTGCAGCGCCATCATGTACTTCACCAATTTTGTGATTAACACCGGTGTAGAACAAAACGCGTTCTGTTGTTGTTGTCTTGCCTGCGTCAATATGCGCAGAAATACCGATGTTGCGGTATCTTTCGATAGGAGTTTTACGTGCCACTGTTGGTACCTTTTCTTTACTGTGCGATTAGAAGCGGAAATGTGAGAAAGCTTTGTTAGCTTCTGCCATACGATGAACTTCTTCACGCTTCTTCATTGCTCCGCCGCGACCTTCTGCAGCTTCTAATAATTCGTTGGCCAAACGTTGAGCCATAGATTTTTCACCGCGCTTTTTAGCGGCTTCGCGCACCCAGCGCATTGCCAAAGCAGAACGGCGTGATGGGCGAACTTCAACAGGAACCTGGTAATTAGCGCCACCAACACGACGGCTCTTCACCTCAACCATTGGCTTAACGTTGCCCATAGCTGTTGAGAAAACTTCGAGTGGTTCTTTGTTTGCTTTTTTCTCGATGTGATCAAAGGCACCGTAAACGATACGCTCTGCAACCGATTTCTTGCCGTCCAACATCAGGACGTTCATGAATTTAGCTACTTCTACATTGCCGAATTTTGGATCAGGCAGGATTTCCCGTTTGGGAACTTCACGACGACGTGGCATAACTACTCCTTCAGTTCAGTTAGGGGTGGCCCAGATGGATCACCCGCTCCGGCCGTCCTACTATCTAGAGAAACCTCCAGACGGAACGGCCACTTACTTGTCTTTAAAGTCTGACAAACGAAGACTAACTACAAATACTTTTTGCTGTTAAGCAGCTTTCTTAGCGCGCTTAGCACCGTACTTGGAACGTGACTGCTTACGATCTTTAACACCTTGCAAGTCAAGTGAACCACGAACGATGTGGTAACGAACGCCTGGCAAATCCTTTACACGACCACCGCGGATCAACACGACTGAGTGTTCCTGGAGGTTATGGCCTTCACCACCAATGTATGAAATCACTTCAAAACCATTGGTTAAGCGAACCTTGGCTACCTTACGTAGCGCAGAGTTAGGCTTCTTAGGAGTGGTTGTGTACACACGTGTACATACACCACGGCGTTGCGGGCTGTTTTGCAGCGCAGGGCTCTTGCTTTTAACGGTCAGCCGTGTTCTTGGCTTACGTAATAATTGATTAATTGTTGGCATAAAATAGCTCGGTTAGTACTTCTTTGTTGCTTTCTTCAAGAAAATCAATGACTTAGATAAATTCTAGTTCAAAAAGACCTTCTTCTGAATCAGTAGAACTCAGCATTCTAGCTTGGCCAGCCTTTTCCGTCAACCAAATGGGGAAAAAACTGGCCATTTCTGGCCAGAATTACCAAATTAGCTCGGATCAGCCTCCCCAGCAGGAGCAATCACTTCAGCCTCTATTTCTACAGGCGTATCAGCCATTGCTTCCTCTTCGGCGGCAATCATTTGAGCGCGATCACGCTCGAATTGCTCTCTGACCTTACGTGCACGGCGGTAAGACAAGCCGGTACCAGCAGGGATCAGGCGACCAATAATGACGTTTTCCTTGAGGCCACGGAGTGTATCGGTCTTGCCCATAATCGCAGCTTCGGTCAATACACGGGTGGTTTCTTGGAAAGAAGCCGCTGAAATGAAACTGTCTGTCGACAAGGATGCCTTAGTAATACCGAGCAACACATTCTCGAACTGAGCTGGGCGCTTACCTTGAGCAATCACAGCATCGTTTGCGTCATACAGCTTAGAGCGCTCAACTTGCTCACCAGTGATGTAGGCAGTATCGCCACCATCGGTAATTTGCACGCGACGCAACATTTGACGCACGATCACTTCAATATGCTTGTCATTAATCTTCACGCCTTGCAAACGGTAAACGTCTTGCACTTCATCCACGATGTAGATCGCCAACTCTTCAATGCCTCTGAGTGTCAAGATATCGTGTGGATCGGCAGGGCCTTCCACAATCATCTCGCCCTTGTTCACAACTTGGCCGTCGTGAACGAGAACTTGCTTCTCTTTAGGAATCAAAAATTCATTAGCTTCGCCATCCATATCGGTAATCACTAAACGTTGCTTACCTTTGGTTTCTTTACCGAAGGAAACAGTTCCAGTGACTTTAGCCAATACAGCGGCATCTTTTGGTGAACGTGCTTCGAACAATTCAGCAACGCGTGGCAAACCGCCGGTAATGTCGCGAGTCTTCTGTGATTCGATTGGAATACGTGCCAATACTTCACCAACTTCAACTTTTTGACCATCTTTAACAGTGATCAAAGCGCCAACTTGCAAACCGATGTTAACCGGATGATCTGTACCCGCAATCATCACTTCGCCGCCTTTGGCATCAACT
Source organism: Polynucleobacter sp. JS-Mosq-20-D10 (assembly GCF_018687755.1). Taxonomy (NCBI): domain Bacteria; kingdom Pseudomonadati; phylum Pseudomonadota; class Betaproteobacteria; order Burkholderiales; family Burkholderiaceae; genus Polynucleobacter; species Polynucleobacter sp. JS-Mosq-20-D10. The sequence continues at coordinate 50,338 of NZ_CP061305.1, read as the reverse complement.
AAGTTGATCATTGGGCGAACACCTTTGCTAGCAGCACTACGACGCTTACCGTCAATCACCACCAAAGTGGAGAGTCCGGTTACTTCGTCAACCTGCTTAGCTACAGTAACGCCTTCTTCAACGTTGTCAAAGCGAGCAATACCAGCGTACTCAGAAATAATTGGACGTGTTAACGGATCCCATGTTGCTAAGCTTGCGCCGGCCTTGACTGCAGCATCTTCTTTAAACAAGAGCGTTGCACCGTAAGGCACTTTGTGACGCTCACGCTCACGACCGTTATCGTCAATGATCACAGCTTCGCCAGAACGTGAAATCACGATCTGCTCACCCTTCGCGTTCTTCACAACACGCATCGTGCCAGAGAACTTCAAAGCGCCATTTGACTTCGCCTCAATATTACTTGCAACCAATGCACGTGACGCTGCGCCACCAATGTGGAAGGTGCGCATAGTCAACTGTGTGCCTGGCTCACCGATGGACTGAGCAGCGATAACACCAACTGCCTCACCCACGTTCACCAAACCACCGCGACCTAAATCACGTCCGTAGCACTTCGCGCACAAACCGAAGCGAGTTAAGCATGACAACACTGTACGAACTTTAACTTCGTCAATGCCCAAGGCAACAATTTGATCAACGTGATCTTCATCAAGCAAGGTGTCATGGGGAACGATAACTTCTTGCGTATCAGGATGAACGATGTCATCAATACATACGCGGCCCAAAATACGGTCACGCAATGCTTCAATGATTTCGCCGCCTTCAACCAGCGCCTTCATTGTGACGCCAGAAGTTGCTCCACAATCATCTTCAATGACAACGAGGTCTTGAGTTACGTCACACAAACGACGTGTCAAGTAGCCCGAGTTCGCTGTCTTCAACGCGGTATCGGCCAAACCTTTACGAGCGCCGTGGGTTGAGATGAAGTACTGCAACACGTTCAAACCTTCACGGAAGTTCGCAGTAATTGGGGTTTCAATAATCGAGCCATCAGGCTTGGCCATCAAACCACGCATACCAGCCAACTGACGAATCTGCGCTGCAGATCCACGCGCACCGGAATCCGCCATCATATAGATAGAGTTGAAAGATTCTTGACGCACAGTCTTACCGTTACGGTCGAGTACGTCAACATGTGACAACTCATCCATCATCGCCTTACCAACTTGGTCACCAGCAGCGCCCCAAATATCAACCACGTTGTTATAACGTTCTTGATTGGTTACGAGACCTGACATGAACTGCTTGTCATATTCCTTAACCTTGGTTGAAGCTTCAGTGATGATGCGCTCTTTAGAGCTAGGAATCAGCATATCGTCGATCGCAACCGAGATACCGGCATTAGTAGCCAAGCGGAAACCAGACTGCAAGAGACGGTCAGCAAAAATAACTGTTTCACGAAGACCGCACTTACGGAATGAGGTGTTGATCAAACGTGAGATTTCTTTTTTCTTTAGAGGCTTATTGATTTCCTCGAAAGACATGCCCTTAGGCAAAATTTCAGACAAGATTGCACGGCCAACTGAGGTTTGATAGATCTTGGTCTTTTCAGCAAAACGGGCATCGCCCTCTGCCTTCTTGTCCACAATCTCAAACTCAGTAATACGCACAGCAACGCGGGAGGCTAATTCAACCTGGCCAGCATCATAGGCACGCATTACCTCAGTAATGTTAGCGAAAACCATACCTTCGCCTTTGCCGTTGATCTTGTCACGAGTAGCGTAGTACAGACCCAACACCACGTCCTGTGAAGGAACGATGGACGGTTCGCCGTTAGCAGGGAACAATACGTTGTTCGATGCCAACATCAATGTACGCGCTTCCATTTGCGCTTCGAGCGACAAAGGAACGTGAACCGCCATTTGGTCACCGTCAAAGTCAGCGTTAAATGCCGCGCAGACTAATGGGTGTAATTGGATCGCCTTACCTTCAATCAGCATTGGCTCGAAAGCCTGAATACCGAGACGGTGCAATGTAGGCGCACGGTTCAACATGATTGGATGCTCACGAATCACTTCTTCGAGAATATCCCAAACGATTGGAGTCTGACTTTCAACTTCTTTCTTCGCAGCCTTAATAGTAGTTGCGATTCCCAAAGTCTCGAGCTTGTTGAAAATAAATGGCTTGAACAATTCCAAGGCCATCAATTTTGGCAAACCGCACTGATGCAATTTCAATGTTGGGCCAACTACGATGACTGAACGACCTGAGTAGTCAACACGTTTACCTAACAAGTTTTGACGGAAACGGCCGCTCTTACCTTTAATCATCTCAGCCAAGGACTTGAGAGGACGCTTGTTGGCGCCAGTCATAGCCTTGCCGCGACGACCGTTATCGAGCAATGAGTCCACCGCTTCTTGCAACATACGCTTTTCGTTACGAACGATGATCTCTGGTGCGCGCAACTCTAACAAACGCTTTAAACGGTTGTTACGGTTAATCACACGACGATAGAGGTCGTTCAAATCGGAGGTAGCAAAGCGACCGCCATCCAATGGCACCAATGGGCGCAACTCTGGTGGCAAAACTGGCAATACTTCCATGATCATCCAGTCAGGCTTAATACCTGAAGTCTGGAACGCTTCGAGCACTTTTAAGCGCTTAGCGTATTTCTTGATCTTGGCATCGCTACCAGTAGCTTTTAAGTCAGCACGAATGGTCTCTACTTCACGATCGATATCAATCGAACGCAAGAGATCACGAATACCTTCAGCGCCCATGATGGCAGTAAACGCACCGTCACCATACTCTTCAGTCTTAGCAATGTACTCGTCTTCAGACATGATCTGACCGCGCTTCATTGCGCCTTCAGGAGTCATACCAGGATCAACAATTACATATGCTTCAAAGTAAAGAACGCGTTCGATATCCCGGAGGGTCATATCGAGAACCATGCCCAAGCGGGATGGCAATGACTTCAAGAACCAAATGTGCGCTACAGGGGCTGCCAACTCAATGTGGCCCATGCGCTCACGACGTACCTTAGCGAGCGTAACTTCAACGCCGCACTTCTCGCAGATAACTCCACGGAACTTTAAACGCTTGTACTTACCGCATAGGCACTCGTAGTCTTTAGTTGGTCCAAAAATCTTGGCGCAGAATAAACCATCACGCTCGGGCTTAAAAGTCCGGTAGTTGATGGTTTCTGGTTTGCGTACTTCACCAAAAGACCATGAGCGAATTTTCTCAGGGGATGCAAGACCAATCTTAATGACATCAAACTGCTCATCACCCTGCGTTTGCTTAAATAAATCGAGCAATGCTTTCATATCAGTTGCGCTCCATGTCAATGTCAATACCCAACGAGCGGATTTCTTTTACCAACACGTTGAAGGATTCGGGCATGCCAGCATCAATTGTGTGCTCGCCCTTGACGATGTTTTCGTAAACCTTGGTACGGCCTGCGACGTCATCGGACTTCACTGTCAGCATTTCCTGCAAGACATATGAAGCACCGTATGCTTCGAGGGCCCAAACTTCCATCTCACCAAAGCGCTGACCACCAAACTGAGCTTTACCGCCCAGTGGCTGTTGCGTTACTAACGAGTAAGGTCCAGTTGAACGTGCGTGCATCTTGTCATCGACCAAGTGGTGGAGTTTCAAGACATGCATTACACCAACAGTTACAGGACGCTCAAACTGATCGCCAGTACGGCCGTCGCACAAAATCATTTGCTGACGTGAAGGCGTCATCTTCAAAGAAGTAGCCACTTCTTCTGGATAAGCCAACTCGAGCATGCGTCCGATTTCTGCTTCAGTAGCACCATCAAACACTGGAGTAGCGAATGGTAAGCCTTGACGTAAATTCTCAGCCAAAACGTTAATCTGCTCATCAGTGAAGTTATCGATATCCTCGATACGACCGGTTTCGTTGTAAAGCTGCTTCATGAACTTACGGAGTTCAGCTTGTTTGGCCTGTTGACGAACCATCTCATCAATACGCTTACCAATACCTTGAGCCGCCCAACCTAAGTGGGTTTCCAAGATCTGACCTACGTTCATACGGGAAGGAACGCCTAATGGGTTCAAGACGATGTCAACAGGGCGTCCGTCAGCCATAAATGGCATATCTTCCGCTGGGGCGATTTTAGAAACCACGCCCTTGTTACCGTGACGACCGGCCATCTTGTCACCAGGCTGCAAACGACGCTTAACAGCCAAGTACACCTTCACCATCTTCGTTACACCAGGCTGCAAATCATCGCCTTGGGTAAGCTTAGTGCGCTTCTCTTCGAAGGCCTCATCAAACTGCTTACGCTTCGCTTCGATAGAAGATTTGATTGCTTCAACTTGTGAGGCAACTTCATCATCTGCCGGACGAACATCAAACCAATGGTATTTATCCAAATCAGCAAGGTATTCCTTATCGATCTTGGTGCCTTTAGCTAACTTCTTCGGGCCGCCGTTAGCAACTTTGCCAACCAACAGCTTTTCTAAACGCATGAAGGCATCGCCCTCAACAATACGCAACTGGTCGTTTAAGTCCAAACGATAGCGTTGTAATTCTTCTTGAATAATTGCTTGTGCACGGGCATCGCGCTCAATACCTTCACGAGTGAAGACTTGAACGTCAATAACAGTACCAATCATTCCTGATGGAACACGCAAAGAAGTATCTTTAACGTCAGATGCTTTTTCACCGAAGATTGCACGCAGTAATTTCTCTTCTGGAGTGAGAGTAGTCTCGCCCTTTGGAGTTACTTTACCAACCAATACGTCGCCAGCTTCAACTTCAGCACCGATATAAACAATACCGCTCTCATCCAAGCGGGAGAGTTGTGACTCAGCCAGATTAGAGATATCGCGTGTAATTTCTTCTGAACCCAGCTTGGTATCACGAGCAACAACCGACAACTCTTCAATATGAATAGAGGTGTAACGGTCGTCAGCAACCACTTTTTCAGAGATCAAGATTGAGTCTTCAAAGTTGTAGCCGTTCCATGGCATAAATGCCACAGTCATGTTTTGACCCAAAGCCAATTCACCTAAATCGGTAGATGCGCCGTCAGCAACAACGTCACCACGAGCTACACGATCACCAGCCTGAACGATAGGACGTTGATTGATGTTGGTATTTTGGTTTGAACGGGTGTACTTGATGAGGTTGTAAATATCCACACCAACTTCACCAGCCGCTGTCTCGTCATCGTTTACACGAATCACGACACGGTTTGCGTCAACATAATCAACGATACCGCCGCGGGAAGCCAAAATAACAGTGCCTGAGTCAACCGCAACAATACGCTCTAAACCGGTACCAACCAATGGCTTATCTGGACGCAAGCAAGGAACCGCTTGACGTTGCATATTCGCACCCATCAACGCACGGTTCGCATCATCATGCTCCAAGAATGGAACCAATGAAGCAGCAGCAGAAACGATCTGGCTAGGAGCAACGTCGATGAAATCGATGCGCTCTGGGCTAACCATCATAGTCTCACCAGCTTGACGCGCTGAAACTAATTCATCGGCCAACTTACCGCTCTTGTCGATCGTTGCATTTGCCTGAGCAATCACGTATTTCGCTTCTTCAATCGCAGAGAGATAAACCACTTCGTCGCTTACTTTACTATTGGCAACTTTACGATACGGAGTCTCTAGGAAGCCATGCTCATTCAAACGCGCAAACAGCGCGAGTGAGTTGATTAGACCAATATTTGGTCCCTCTGGAGTTTCAATTGGGCATACACGTCCGTAGTGAGTAGGATGCACGTCGCGCACTTCGAAGCCTGCGCGCTCGCGTGTCAAACCACCAGGTCCCAATGCGGAAATACGACGCTTGTGCGTGATCTCTGACAATGGGTTTGTTTGATCCATAAACTGGGACAACTGTGAAGAACCAAAGAACTCACGAATTGCTGAAGAGATTGGCTTGCTGTTAATCAAATCATGCGGCATGAGGTTTTCAGTTTCGGCTTGGCCGAGACGTTCTTTAACCGCACGCTCAACGCGTGATAAACCTGCACGGAATTGATTCTCTGCCAATTCACCTACGCAACGTACACGACGATTGCCTAAGTGGTCGATGTCATCGACTTCGCCCTTGCCGTTACGCAAGTCAACCAAAGACTTAATGGTATCGAGGATATCTTCATCCGACAAAACCATCTTACCTTCCATCTCTGAACGACCGAGACGGCTGTTTACTTTCATACGACCAACGCGTGATAAATCGTAACTATCTTCGTTGTAGAACAGGCGCTGGAACAAAGCTTCAACAGCATCCTCTGTTGGAGGCTCACCAGGACGCATCATGCGATAGATGGCAATACGAGCAGCCATTTGATCTGCAGTTTCATCAGTACGCAATGTCTGTGAAATGTACGCACCAGAATCCAAATCATTGGTGTAGATGGTTTCCAATTGCTTAATGCCTGCATCGCGCAATGTAGCCAACAACTCTTCGGTGATTTCATCATTAGCGTAAGCCAAGATTTCACCGGAGTCTGGATCAATGATGTTACGTGCAACTACGCGGCCAACTAAATAGTCATCTGGAACAACGATATTCTTAGTCTTAGCAGCTTCGAGTTCACGAATATGCTTTGCATTGATACGCTTGTCTTTTTGAATGACGACTACGCCATTCTTATCAAGCACATCAAAGTTGGCCATTTGACCGCGCAAACGCTCCGGTACAAATTCCATTGATGCGCCATTGGCGCTCAATGAGAAATGATCAAAGTTAAAGAAGTTTGCAAGAATCTGCTCGTTGTTTAAACCGATTGCTTTGAGCAAAATGGTAACTGGCATCTTACGACGACGGTCAACGCGGAAATACAGAATATCTTTTGGATCAAACTCAAAATCGAGCCATGAACCACGGTAAGGAATGATGCGTGCTGAGAACAGCAACTTACCTGAGCTATGTGTCTTGCCCTTATCGTGTTCGAAGAACACGCCTGGGGAACGGTGTAACTGAGAAACGATAACGCGCTCAGTACCGTTAATAACAAACGAGCCGTTATCAGTCATGAGTGGAATTTCACCCATGTAGACTTCGCTCTCTTTTACCTCTTTAACCTTAGTAGGTGCTTCGCGATCATAAATAATTAAGCGAACTTTTGCACGTAAGGCTGAGTGATATGTGTAACCACGTTGTTGACATTCTTTAACGTCAAACGGTGGCTGTGACAACTGGTATGACACGTATTCCATACGTGCGTAGCCATTGTTGGACACAATTGGGAATGCTGATGTAAAGGCAGCTTGAAGTCCCTCTGTAAGACGAGACATTGCTGGCTTTTCAGCCTGTAAAAATTTAGCGTAGGATTCCAGCTGCGTTGCGATCAGGTATGGAACCTGATGATTGTTTACTCTCTTAGCAAAGCTTTTACGGACTCGCTTGCGTTCGGTGAAGCTGTAGTTCATTTCATCTCCGAATTCAGCGACTGTACAAAGATTTGGCGATTGGCCACTACCAATCACTGGCGGACAACACTAAATCGAAAGATCTAGTGTCCGACCAAACTTGCATTCTGCAGTCGTATCAGAAGGCAAACCCGATTTCAATCAGAAATGAAATCGGGTTTGACCACTAATGGTCAAACCCAACAGGGCTAGCACCCCCTTTTGAGAGGCACTAGCTTTGTTTGTATTACTTGAGTTCTGCTTTAGCGCCAGCTTCTTCAAGCTTCTTCTTAGCTTCTTCAGCTGTCTTCTTATCAACAGCTTCTTTGATTGGCTTTGGTGCGCCATCAACTAAGTCTTTAGCTTCTTTCAAGCCAAGGCCAGTGATTTCGCGAACAGCCTTAATTACTGAAACTTTATTTGCGCCAGCTTCGAGCAAGTTAACAGTAAATTCTGTTTGCTCTTCAGCAGCAGCACCACCAGCAGCGCCAGCAGGACCAGCAACAGCCATCGCTGCAGCTGAAACGCCAAATTTCTCTTCGAACGCCTTAACCAAGTCGTTCAAATCCATTACGGACATGCTACCTACTGCATCAATGATTTCTTCTTTAGTAATCGCCATTTTTAGCTCCTAATACTTAAATAGTTAATCTGTCGCTTATTCAGCGGCAGGGGTTTCAGGTGTTTCTGTTCCAGCTTCTGGGGCTGCTGCTGCAGGCTCAGCACTTGCTTCTGGAGCGGCGGCTTCAGCAACTACTTCTGCTGGGGCTGCTGCTACTTCTGCTACCGGTGCCGCAACTGGAGCAGGTGCTCCGGCTGATTTTTGCGCTGCTACTGCGCCCAATACGCGAGCCATCGCAGACACCGGTGCCAACATCACACCTAGCAACTGAGATAACAACTCGTCGCGGCTTGGAATAGACGCGAGGGATTTAACGCCCGCTACGTCCAACAACTTGCCGTTATATAAGCCAGCAGTAATGACCAGCTTGTCTTGAGTCTTAGCAAAGTTCTGCAATACTTTTGCCGAAGCAATCGGATCAGCAGAGATGCCATAGATCAAGGGGCCAACCATCGAATCAGCAAGAGGCTCAAACTGTGTGCCTTGTGCAGCACGGCGTGCCAATGTGTTCTTCAAAACGCGAAGATATACACCTTGGTCACGTGCGCTAGCACGTAGCTTTGTCAACTGCTCTACTGGAATACCACGGTATTCAGCGAGCACGACTGTTTGAGCTCCAGCCAATTGAGCGCCGACATCAGCAACAATCGCTTTTTTGTCTTGTACATTCAAAGGCACGGTTTAACTCCTAAAAAACCAACTGTTTCCAGTTGGGGTTACACACCAGCGTCTGATCATTTGTCACAAGAGAATCTTGTGAAATCTTTTCAGGGTCGCCATCTGCGCTGGCTATTACTTTCGTAACGATTAAGAATTAGTTCTGAGTAAGCAAATAATTCACCAACGGTCTTTGATGTTCGACTCTCACTCAAAGAGCGGGAGTCGACCCAAAGTTCTTTTTGCTACAAACGGATTACTGCGCCGCTTGTATCGATGCCTGGTCTACACGTACGCCTGCACCCATGGTGCTGCTTACGGCAACCTTCTTTAAATAAATACCCTTAGATGCAGGTGGCTTCGCTTTATTCAAAGCCTCAAGCAATGCGAGTAAGTTTGATTTCAATGCAGCTGGCTCGAATGAACGACGGCCAATACTTGCGTGCACGATACCGGCTTTGTCCACACGGAATTGCACTTGACCTGCTTTTGCATTCTTAACTGCAGTAGCAACGTCAGGAGTAACAGTTCCAACTTTTGGATTCGGCATCAAACCACGTGGGCCCAATACTTGACCTAAAGTACCAACGATCTTCATTGTGTCTGGGGATGCAATCAAAATATCGAAATCGATTTTGCCGCCTTTAATTTGGTCAGCAAGGTCTTCCATGCCAACGATCTCAGCACCAGCAGCTTTAGCTTGTTCAGCTTTTTCGCCTTGTGCAAATACCGCTACACGAACATGCTTACCTGTACCAGCTGGGAGCACAACTGCGCCACGCACAACTTGGTCAGATTTCTTAGCATCAATACCCAACTGAACTGCAACGTCGATAGACTCATCGAACTTGGCAGTTGCACACTCTTTAACGAGGTTCAATGCATCTTCTAATGCATAAAACTTATTGCGATCTACTTTAGATTCGATTGCTTTTAAACGCTTTGATAACTTAGTCATGATTAGAGACCTTCCACTGTGATGCCCATTGAACGGGCGCTACCAGCGATTGTTCTTACAGCAGCATCCATATCAGCAGCTGTCAAATCTGGCATTTTTGCTTTAGCAATTTCTTCTGCTTGAGCACGTGTAATTTTTCCTACCTTATCGGTATGCGGACGTGGTGATCCTTTTTCGATCTTTGCAGCCTTCTTAATCATGATGGTTGCTGGAGGAGTCTTCATGATGAAAGTGAAGCTCTTATCAGCAAACGCTGTAATCACGACAGGAATTGGAAGGCCAGGTTCCATGCTCTGAGTTTGAGCATTAAACGCCTTACAGAATTCCATAATATTGAGGCCGCGTTGACCCAATGCTGGACCTACGGGAGGTGATGGATTTGCTTTACCTGCAGGGATCTGCAGCTTGATAAAGCCAATGATCTTCTTTGCCATTGATTGCTCCTAAAAGCGCGCCTAACCTCATTAGGAAAGACCGCTGTTGAGTAAACGCTTCACTAGTTTTTGGCTTTCTAGATCCGCTCCTCGGTTATTGCTAACCACTTAAAACCACTACTTTTTGCTACAAAACACCCTTAAATAGGGTGCTTTTTACATCTTTTCTACTTGCCCGAACTCCAGCTCAACTGGGGTACCGCGGCCAAAAATTGTAACAGAAACGCGCAATCTTGACTTCTCATAGTTAACTTCTTCAATATTGCCGTTGAAGTCAACAAATGGGCCTTCTTTAACTCGCACGATCTCACCGACCTCAAATAAGGTCTTAGGCTTAGGCTTATCAACCCCAGCCTGCATTTGATCCATGATTTTGGATACTTCTGCTGTTGAAATCGGGCTTGGGCGGTTACGAACACCACCAACGAATCCAGTCACTTTTGGTGTATTTTTCACCAAATGCCAGCTTTCATCCGTCATTTCCATCTCAATCAGGACATATCCTGGGAAGAAACGACGCTCAGATACAGATTTAGTGCCAGACTTGATTTCTACAACCTCTTCGGATGGAACCAAGATACGACCAAATTTTTCTGGCATACCAGAGCGAGCAATGCGCTCTTCTAAGCCTCTTTTAACGCTTTTTTCCATGCCTGAATAAGCATGAATAACGTACCAGCGCATATTGCCAGTAGCCTGTGGGTTTGAGACTAATTCAGCATCAATCATTTTTCACTCACTTCCAGCCCAAAAAGACTGAAAAAACTAGCCATTCAATTAATTTGTCTGCAAGCCACAAAAACATGGACATGATCACGACAAAGCCAAATACGACTAGAGTCATTTGAGTCGTCTCTTTGCGAGTCGGCCAAACAACCTTTTTTACTTCATACCAAGAGTCTTTAGCGTAGGCGATAAAACGACGCCCATCCGCTGACAACGCCACAATCAAAACTGCAACTGCAATGCCGCCAAACAAAACAGCTAAACGAACCAATAGAGATTGGTCCGCCAACGTGTAGTAAAGAACTAACGCTGCAACGACGATTAAAGCAGCGAGTCCAGAGACCCAGCTGCTCTTTTCTTCAGAGTGACTTGCTGTTTGTTGAGACATATAACTTTCAGTTTAAATCGTGGCAGGGGCGGAGGGCATCGAACCCCCAACCTTTGGTTTTGGAGACCAACGCTCTGCCAATTGAGCTACACCCCTTTATTAAATGAATTAAGCCAAAATCTTCGCAACCACACCGGCGCCAACAGTACGGCCACCTTCACGGATCGCAAAACGTAAACCTTCTTCCATCGCGATTGGCGCGATGAGCTTGACGGTAATAGTCACGTTATCACCAGGCATCACCATTTCTTTGTCTTTTGGCAACTCGATTGAACCAGTTACGTCCGTAGTGCGGAAGTAAAACTGTGGACGATAGTTGTTAAAGAATGGCGTATGACGACCACCTTCATCTTTACCCAAGATGTAAACCTCGGCTGTAAAGTGAGTATGTGGGGTGATTGAACCTGGCTTAGCCAATACTTGGCCGCGCTCAACTTCTTCACGTTTTGTACCGCGTAACAAGATACCAACGTTATCGCCTGCTTGACCTTGGTCGAGCAATTTGCGGAACATTTCAACACCAGTACAAGTAGTCTTCAGTGTTGGCTTGATACCAATGATTTCAATCTCTTCACCAACTTTAACGATACCGCGCTCGATACGGCCTGTAACAACAGTACCGCGACCGGAGATAGAGAACACGTCCTCTACTGGCATCAAGAAGGCACCGTCAATAGCACGCTCTGGAGTTGGGATATAGGTATCTAATGCTTCAGCCAATTTCATGATGGCTTCTTTACCCAATGGGCCTTCGTCGCCTTCAAGAGCTAACTTAGCAGAACCTTGAACGATTGGTGTGTCATCGCCTGGGAAGTCGTACTTAGACAGAAGTTCACGAACCTCCATTTCAACTAACTCGAGCAATTCAGCATCATCAACCATGTCGCACTTGTTCAAAAATACGATGATGTATGGAACACCTACTTGGCGTGCCAAGAGGATGTGCTCACGAGTTTGTGGCATTGGGCCGTCAGCTGCAGAGCAAACCAAAATAGCGCCGTCCATCTGAGCAGCACCAGTAATCATGTTCTTGACGTAGTCAGCATGTCCTGGGCAATCGACGTGAGCATAGTGACGATTTGCAGTCTCATACTCAACGTGTGCTGTATTAATCGTAATACCACGTGCTTTTTCTTCTGGAGCGGCATCGATCTGATCGTATGCTTTTGCTTCGCCACCAAATTGCTTAGAAAGCACGGTTGCAATTGCTGCTGTCAATGTGGTTTTACCGTGGTCAACGTGACCAATGGTGCCAACGTTTACGTGCGGTTTTGTCCGCTCAAACTTTTCTTTTGCCATTTTTTTGTCTGCCTTTAGTTAACTCTTAAACCAACACACGAAATTAAATTTTTTTACTACACAAGCCATGGTGCCCATGGGCAGGATCGAACTGCCGACCTCTCCCTTACCAAGGGAGTGCTCTACCACTGAGCCACATGGGCAAATACAAATACCGTTAAAACTGGAGCGGGATAAGAGAATCGAACTCTTGACCGAAGATTGGAAATCTGCTGTTTTACCATTAAACTAATCCCGCACATCTCTGGTGGAGGGGGTAGGATTCGAACCTACGTAGGCATAGCCAACAGATTTACAGTCTGCCTCCTTTAGCCGCTCGGACACCCCTCCGCGAACCCAATATTTTGACTCCTAATGGAGTTATTGTCAATCTCTTAAACCTCAAAACGCTTCGCACAAGTAAAAACGCCCAGACCTAAGAGGGTCTGGGCGTCGCATTGGTGCCCGGCAGTTACCTACTTTCACACGGGTAATCCGCACTATCATCGGCGTAAAGTCGTTTCACTGTCCTGTTCGGGATGGGAAGGAGTGGTTCCAACTTGCTATGGTCACCGGGCGTAGAGGGTCGAGTTGCTGATAAATCATCAACAACTCTATTTGAGTAAGCATGTAATTAGGATGCAGATTAAATCTGGCAAACATCCAACACAATAGTGCTGGTTATAGGATCAAGCCTAACGGGCAATTAGTATCAGTTAGCTTAACGCATTACTGCGCTTCCACACCTGACCTATCAACGTTGTGGTCTTCAACGACCCTTTATGTAGGTTAAACCTACGGGAGATCTCATCTTCAGGCAAGTTTCCCGCTTAGATGCTTTCAGCGGTTATCTCTTCCGTACATAGCTACCCTGCGATGCTTCTGGCGAAACAACAGGTACACCAGCGGTACGTCCACTCCGGTCCTCTCGTACTAGGAGCAGCCCCCGTCAAATCTCCAACGCCCATGGCAGATAGGGACCAAACTGTCTCACGACGTTTTAAACCCAGCTCACGTACCTCTTTAAATGGCGAACAGCCATACCCTTGGGACCGGCTACAGCCCCAGGATGAGATGAGCCGACATCGAGGTGCCAAACACCGCCGTCGATATGAACTCTTGGGCGGTATCAGCCTGTTATCCCCAGAGTACCTTTTATCCGTTGAGCGATGGCCCTTCCATACAGAACCACCGGATCACTATGACCTGCTTTCGCACCTGCTCGACTTGTCGGTCTCGCAGTTAAGCACGCTTTTGCCATTGCACTTTAGGTACGATGTCCGACCGTACCAAGCGTACCTTCGTACTCCTCCGTTACACTTTGGGAGGAGACCGCCCCAGTCAAACTGCCTACCATGCACTGTTCCCGACCCAGATAATGGGCCAAGGTTAGAACCTCAAACAAACCAGGGTGGTATTTCAAGGTTGGCTCCAGCGGAACTAGCATCCCGCTTTCAACGCCTCCCACCTATCCTACACAGACCGGTTCAAAGTCCAATGCAAAGCTACAGTAAAGGTTCATGGGGTCTTTCCGTCTAGCCACGGGTAGATTGCATCATCACAAACATTTCAACTTCGCTGAGTCTCAGGAGGAGACAGTGTGGCCATCGTTACGCCATTCGTGCAGGTCGGAACTTACCCGACAAGGAATTTCGCTACCTTAGGACCGTTATAGTTACGGCCGCCGTTTACTGGGACTTCAATCAAGAGCTTGCACCCCATCATTTAATCTTCCAGCACCGGGCAGGCGTCACACCCTATACGTCCACTTTCGTGTTTGCAGAGTGCTGTGTTTTTATTAAACAGTCGCAGCCACCTTTTTATTGCAACCCTTTCGTCCTCCCCTTGTACAGGGTCAAACTACCAGGGCGCACCTTATCCCGAAGTTACGGTGCAAATTTGCCGAGTTCCTTCTCCTGAGTTCTCTCAAGCGCCTTAGAATACTCATCTCGCCCACCTGTGTCGGTTTGCGGTACGGTCTTGTTAGACTGAAGCTTAGAGGCTTTTCTTGGAACCACTTCCAATTGCTTCGCGAATAAATTCGCTCGTCTCACGCCCTTGAATTACGCTACCGGATTTACCTAATAGCCATCTCCAACGCAAGAACCGGGACATCCAACACCCGGACAACTTTCCGCGATCCGTCCCCCCATCGCATCTAACAATGGTCAAGGAATATTAACCTTGTTCCCATCAGCTACGCATCTCTGCCTCGCCTTAGGGGCCGACTCACCCTGTTCCGATGAACGTTGAACAGGAAACCTTGGGCTTACGGCGAGGGGGCTTTTCACCCCCTTTATCGCTACTCATGTCAGCATTCGCACTTCTGATACCTCCAGCATCCTTTACAAGACACCTTCACAGGCTTACAGAACGCTCTCCTACCATCACATTACTGTGATCCGCAGCTTCGGTTATATGCTTAGCCCCGTTACATCTTCCGCGCAGGACGACTCGATCAGTGAGCTATTACGCTTTCTTTAAAGGATGGCTGCTTCTAAGCCAACCTCCTGACTGTTTTAGCCTTCCCACTTCGTTTCCCACTTAGCATATATTAGGGACCTTAGCTGGCGGTCTGGGTTGTTTCCCTCTTGACACCGGACGTTAGCACCCGATGTCTGTCTCCCGTGATTGCACTTGTAGGTATTCGGAGTTTGCTATGGCGCAGTAATCCGCAATGGACCCCACTACCATGACAGTGCTCTACCCCCTACAGTGATACACGAGGCACTACCTAAATAGTTTTCGGAGAGAACCAGCTATTTCCAGTTTTGTTTAGCCTTTCACCCCTATCCACAGCTCATCCCCTAACTTTTCAACGTTAGTGGGTTCGGTCCTCCAGTACGTGTTACCGCACCTTCAACCTGGCCATGGATAGATCAACTGGTTTCGGGTCTACACCCAGCAACTAGCGCCCTATTCGGACTCGCTTTCGCTACGCCTTCCCTATTCGGTTAAGCTTGCTACTGAATGTAAGTCGCTGACCCATTATACAAAAGGTACGCAGTCACCCCTTACGAGGCTCCTACTGTTTGTATGCACACAATTTCAGGATCTATTTCACTCCCCTCCCGGGGTTCTTTTCGCCTTTCCCTCACGGTACTTGTTCACTATCGGTCGATTACGAGTATTTAGCCTTGGAGGATGGTCCCCCCATATTCAGACAGGATTTCACGTGTCCCGCCCTACTTGTCTCTAGCCTAGTACCACCCAATAATTTTCACATACGGGACTATCACCCTTTATTGTCGGACTTTCCATTCCGTTCTGTTAATTACTGAGCTATCACTAGAAGGCTGTTCCCATTTCGCTCGCCACTACTCTGGGAATCTCGGTTGATGTCTTTTCCTCTTGCTACTTAGATGTTTCAGTTCACAAGGTTCGCTTCTCATACCCTATGTATTCAGGTATGGATACCACAAAAGTGGTGGGTTTCCCCATTCAGAAATCCCCGGATCAAAGCTTATTTACCAGCTCCCCGGGGCTTATCGCAGGTTATAACGTCTTTCGTCGCCTGTAATCGCCAAGGCATCCATCATGTGCACTTATTCACTTGATCCTATAACGAGCACCATTGCTAGTACCTGTTACAGGTTTACTTCTACTTCTGACATGTTTGCCGTAATCCAAACTGTAAGTACTTGTTAAAGAACTTGGTAAAACTCGTTTGTATTACTGATTGATGATTCAATCTTTACCCTTATTACATTGTCAAATGTCCTCTCAAAGAAACATTTGACACTTTGCTTACTCAAATTTTTAAAGAACAGCCATAAATGGCAAAACTAAACGATTAAATTTTCGTTTAGTTTTGACATTTAGATGATGGTGGAGGATGACGGGATCGAACCGACGACCCCCTGCTTGCAAAGCAGGTGCTCTCCCAGCTGAGCTAATCCCCCAACGTCCCACTAAGTCTTGTTTCTGGCTGGTGGTGGGTCTGGTAGGACTTGAACCTACGACCCCTGCGTTATCAACACAGTGCTCTAACCAGCTGAGCTACAGACCCGTGGCTTTTATTGTCAACCGATAAGTGTGGGCACTAGAGCTCCAGCATCTTTCTCTAGAAAGGAGGTGATCCAGCCGCACCTTCCGATACGGCTACCTTGTTACGACTTTACCCCAGTCATGAACCCTGCCGTGGCAGTCGCCCTCCTTGCGGTTAGGCTAACGGCTTCTGGCAAAACCCACTCCCATGGTATGACGGGCGGTGTGTACAAGACCCGGGAACGTATTCACCGCGACATTCTGATCCGCGATTACTAGCGATTCCAGCTTCACGTAGTCGAGTTGCAGACTACGATCCGGACTACGATGCATTTTCTGAGATTAGCTCCCCCTCGCGGGTTGGCAACCCTCTGTATGCACCATTGTATGACGTGTGAAGCCCTACCCATAAGGGCCATGAGGACTTGACGTCATCCCCACCTTCCTCCGGTTTGTCACCGGCAGTCTCTTTAGAGTGCTCTTGCGTAGCAACTAAAGACAAGGGTTGCGCTCGTTGCGGGACTTAACCCAACATCTCACGACACGAGCTGACGACAGCCATGCAGCACCTGTGTTCACTTTCCCTTACGGGCACCTAATGTATCTCTACTTCGTTAGTGACATGTCAAGGGTAGGTAAGGTTTTTCGCGTTGCATCGAATTAATCCACATCATCCACCGCTTGTGCGGGTCCCCGTCAATTCCTTTGAGTTTTAATCTTGCGACCGTACTCCCCAGGCGGCTGACTTCACGCGTTAGCTACGTTACTCAGGATGTAAATCCCGAACAACTAGTCAGCATCGTTTAGGGCGTGGACTACCAGGGTATCTAATCCTGTTTGCTCCCCACGCTTTCGTGCATGAGCGTCAGTGTTATCCCAGGGGGCTGCCTTCGCCATTGGTATTCCTCCACATATCTACGCATTTCACTGCTACACGTGGAATTCTACCCCCCTCTGACACACTCTAGCTATACAGTCACAGGCGCCATTCCCAGGTTAAGCCCGGGGATTTCACGCCTGTCTTGTATAACCGCCTGCGCACGCTTTACGCCCAGTAATTCCGATTAACGCTTGCACCCTACGTATTACCGCGGCTGCTGGCACGTAGTTAGCCGGTGCTTATTCTTCAGGTACCGTCATTCCCGGACTGTGTTAGAGCCGGTGTTTCTTCCCTGACAAAAGAGCTTTACAACCCGAAGGCCTTCTTCACTCACGCGGCATTGCTGGATCAGGGTTGCCCCCATTGTCCAAAATTCCCCACTGCTGCCTCCCGTAGGAGTCTGGGCCGTGTCTCAGTCCCAGTGTGGCTGATCGTCCTCTCAGACCAGCTACTGATCGTCGCCTTGGTGGGCTTTTACCCCACCAACAAGCTAATCAGGCATCGGCCGCTCTAATCGCGCGAGGTCTTTCGATCCCCCGCTTTCCCCCTCAGGGCGTATGCGGTATTAGCACAGCTTTCGCTGCGTTATCCCCCACGATAAGGTACGTTCCGATGTATTACTCACCCGTTCGCCACTCGCCACCAGGTACAAGTACCCGTGCTGCCGTTCGACTTGCATGTGTAAGGCATGCCGCCAGCGTTCAATCTGAGCCAGGATCAAACTCTTCAGTTTAATTCCTGTGATCCTTGCGGATCGTCGCACTCATTCAAGAAATTGACTTGGTTAAAAACCAAATCTTTTTACTGTCTATGAGTACTATTTATTTACATCTGTCCCGAAGGACTTGATGCTTTCACTTAGTACCCACAATTATCGGTTGACTAATTTTTAAAGAGGGCTGCGCGTTTTCGTATTTCATAAAACGTTGCAGCAGAGAGATGAGACTTTATACCCCTTTTTGGGGTCCGTCAACACCTTTCGTAGTCTTTTTCTATTAAAAGGCGATGTTTTTTCCTACTTTTAAAATAAAGCTATTAAAAACAAGAAGATGGGGATTGAAAATATTTTCAACTTTTTTGAAAATATACGGGTTTTTATGGATAAGGCGGTATGTTTGGGTCATGTATTCAGTTTTTTACTCCACTTATCACCCCCTTTTTGTCTATATTCCCATGTGTAAGGGAAAACCCTGTATTTAGTTCTGCTTTCTGCTAATATATTGCTATGCACAATAAATTAGCGAATAGTCACTTACCCGGCAAGCCATATAAGGCTGGCTTAGTCGTGCCTGTTCGCGAACTACATGCTGGCCATAGAGAGCGTGTTCTTCAGCATCTTTTGCTGCTAAATGAAGAGGATCGTCGTCTTCGTTTCGGCACTCAAACTCCTGATGCTGTTATTCATCGCTATGTAGAGCACCTTGAATTCAATCAGGATACGATCTTTGGCAGTTTTGACTCCCAGCTCAACCTGATTGGTATGGCTCATTTGGCATATTTACCGAAAACTAAAGGTCAGCCACTAGCCGCCGAGTTTGGCGTATCAGTGCTACCTAATGGCAGAGGGCAGGGCATAGGTACAGCTTTATTGGCACGTGCTTCGGTGCACTCACGCAATACTCGCATCGAAACCTTATTCGTGCATTGCTTGGCAAATAACCGGGCGATGATGCATCTCGCGCAAAAGGCGGGGATGCTTGTTGAGTACGCCCATGGCGATGCAGATGCTTACTTGAAATTACCACCCGCAAATTCAGGCACGATTGTTGAAGAAGCTGCCAATGAGCAGTGGGCTGACTTTGACTATGCCCTTAAAGAAAACTTTAAGCGCTCAAATGATGTGTGGTCCTGGTTTCTTGGAAAGCCAGTCGTTCGCCCAACTTAATTTGCGCTAGGCGCTCCGCGCAAAATCCAACTCACCAGTAAAGAAACATCAGCATCGCCTAACTTCGCATTTGCTGGCATTGGCACGACACCCCAAGAGCCGGAGCCACCCTTCCAGATTTTATTTTTTAGAAATTCTGTTGAACCAGAATCATATGCATATTTTTTTGCGACAGCTTGAAAGCTAGGGCCCACAATTTTTTTATCAACTGCATGACATCCCAGACAAGCATTTTGTTTTGCAAGTACAGCCGCTTTTGTATCGTCACTAGATGCCTTAGCAGTCAGCGAACATAGCAAGAAGACGGTGGCGAGTAAAAAATATTTCAACTGTTGCATAGGTAAATTCGTTACTCACCTTCCATCAAACAGCTTTACTGTTTTGGCATTGAGTTTGGTTGCACTTCATCTGCCTTACCTTGTTTTTCTAGGCGCGTCTTTTCTGCCTCAGAAATAATATCGAAGTAGACGTAAACATCCTTTACACCGTCAGCATTGCTCGTTACTTTCTTAGCAATCGCTGCTTCATTTTGTGACAGAATACCCATCAAATAAACACTGCTACCTTCAGCAACAATCGCCATTGAATTCGACGGAAGTTTGTCTGTGAAAATCATTTGGGTTTTGATTTTAGATTCGAGGAAAGAGTCATTCGCTCGAGCCGTATAGGTGCTGTTTGGCCCAATCACCAATTCATTAAAGACAGAGCGAACATTTTTCATGGCCCTTACATACGCCCCAACCTGACTCTTTATGTCCGCATCTTTCACTTCACCAGTCAACAATACCTTTTGATTGAATGATGTCACGTTGACGTGCGCATCATCGCCATATCGCTTAGCTAAAGCATTACCAGCTTCCAACTCAATGCCTTTATCGATTGCCTGCACGGCCGGCGATCGGCGATCCGCCATTACACTTGCACCCGCCACTACACCACCAATAGCCAATACTCCGCAACCAGATATGAATACGGAAATCAAAATCGCGGCAAATAATTTGATGATGAGAGTATTTCGCATATGCGTACCTTCTAATGTGTGAGACTATTAATCGAGCAATAAATGATCTACGCCATCGCATAAGGCGTGAAGCAAAACTAAATGTGTTTCTTGAATGCGAGCAGTGCGGGTCGAGGGCGCGCACAGATGAATGTCATCCGTATCTAATAGGCTTGCAATTTTTCCGCCATCATTACCAGTCAAGGCAATAATCTTTATCCCCATCTTTTTTGCAGCCTCAATTGCCTGCACTACGTTTTTTGAATTCCCTGAGGTGGAGATGCCGATCAAGATATCGCCTTTTTTGCCGAGGCCGCGCACTTGCTTACTAAACACTTCATCGTAACTGTAGTCATTGCCAACTGCGGTCAAGATTGAAGTGTCGGTAGTTAATGCAATCGCTGCCAACTCTTGTCGCTCACGCTCAAAGCGGCCCATTAATTCAGCAGAAAAATGCTGCGCATCAGCAGCAGATCCGCCATTACCGCAAGCCATCACTTTTCCGCCAGCACGCAAACAATCTGTCATGGCGACTATGCCGCGAGCAACCTGCTCAGGAAGTATTTTTTCAGCCGCCTGCTTAACAGCAATGCTGTCTAAGAAATGTTGGGATGCGCGAGCGCGCAAACGTTCGAGAGTATCTTTATCCATCGCATTATTATGCGCCAAAGTGCAAGCAATATGTCTGCGCTGCCCCTGAATTCAAAAGGGACGTATTCTCTTACTTATTAATATCTCATTAGCAAAAGATTGCCCCATGGAATTGAGCTCCTTTGACTTTTTAAAACAGCAGGATCTGCCAGCCAAGGCCTTATATATGGTTGCCACTCCGATTGGCAATATGGGGGATATCACCTTGCGTGCGCTGCATGTGCTTAATTCAGTGGATGGCATTGCCTGTGAAGACACCAGGCATAGCGCGCCCCTGCTTCAACATTTTGGCATCCACAAGAAATGTATTGCCTTGCATGAGCACAATGAAATTACTGGCGCGCAAGCCATTATTGAGCGCCTCGCTGAAAATGAACGCTGGGCCTACATCTCGGATGCGGGCACGCCAGGTGTTTCTGATCCAGGCGCAAGACTAGTAAACGCTGTTCAGAAAGCAGGCTTTCGAATTATTCCTATTCCCGGAGCTAGTGCAGTGTCGTCCGCCATTTCTGCTAGCGGCTCAGTCATGCTGCCATCCGAGGGTCGATTTCAGTTTCTTGGCTTTTGGCCGAATAAAGCCAAAGAGCGTGGAGTACTCATTCAAGATATTCGTAACAATTCAAAAACGAGTATCTTTTTTGAATCACCACATCAAATACGTGACACCCTGATAACGCTAAGTAAAGAGTTGGAGCCCAAGCGACAAGTACTAGTAGGCAGGGAGCTCACCAAAAAATTTGAGCAGCTGGTGACGCTCACTGCTGCAGATATTCCAGAGTGGCTTGAGAAAGCGGAGAGCCTCAGGGGTGAGTTCATTGTCTTAGTGGCTGGCCGCCCAGCCAATGCAGATGAGTCCCCCGAACATTCAACGCTCTTGCTATGGGCCAATGCCTTAAGTCCTTACTTAGGCAGCAAAGAAATTGCTACCGTACTTGCTCAAATGCTTGGGCTCAGTAAAAAGGAGGCTTACCAGGTGGCCTTGGATGCCAAAGATCAAAATAGCTAACAATAAAAAAGCTGGCTAGATGCCAGCTTTTTTTAGGTGCCAAAAAATTATTTAGCAGCGGAAGTCGCTTCCTTAGATTCTGCAGATGCGCCGGCATCTTTAAAATTCAATTGCGCTACTGGCTTAATGAGTTGCTCAGCCGATGCGTCCAAATCTACTCGCTTGCCATTGTTTACGAACACCATTAATAAAAGAATGATGATGAGTGGTACAAAAAAGCTAGCAAACACCATGATGATCAATTGTTTGGGTGACTTAATTAGACTGCCGTGTGCTTCGCTCATAGGACTTTTATCGTTAGACGGGTTGTAAGGTTTAATTTGCACCAATTATAACGAGACTGTATGGGATATAGGCACTTACAATAGCGAAGTAAGCGAATTTCCTACGGGCGCCCGTAGCTCAGTGGATAGAGTATTGGCCTCCGAAGCCAAGGGTCGCAGGTTCGATTCCTGCCGGGCGCACCAAAACAGAGGGGGTTTTGACCTACATCATGCGTGAATTCGTGAAAAAGGCTATCATTTCTCCCTAACTTATTGATTCTTATCATGTCAAATCATCTAAATTCTGCCCTATCCGAACCATCTTTGGCCAATCCTTTGGCTCCAGATCATCCATTGCCGCACCGAAAAGTTATTCGCAGCTGGCTGATCCCTATGGCTCAAGGAGAAACAGCAAAAGCAATTGCCTTGCTAGTGCTAGATGCTGTTTTATGGCTTGCCTGTATCGCTGGCACTATTTTCATTGAAAGCGCGCTGATCAAAATCGTATTGGGCTTAGTTGCTGGTTTTGTTACTGGTCGCATCTTCATCTTAGGTCATGATGCCTGCCATCAAAGCTATACACCACACCGCGAACTTAATAAAGTATTGGGCCGCATTGCGTTCTTGCCATCTCTAACCCCATATAGCTTATGGGATGTAGGCCACAACGTGGTTCACCATGGTCAGACTAACCTCAAGGGCTTTGACTTTGTTTGGGCTCCATTATCAAAAACGGAATTCGATGCCCTTCCTGCATGGCGTAAAGCCTTGGAGCGTCTCTACCGTAGCGGTTGGGGCCCTGTTTTTTACTACCTCATTGAGATCTGGTGGAGACGTGAGTACTTCCCGAATGCCAAAAATAAACCTGGCGACCGTCCAATTTTCTTGAAAGATAATTTACTGGTGACTGGCTTTGCCATTATTTGGATTGCTTGTCTCATTGCCGGCGCCCTCGCTACTGGTCAATCTGTTTGGCTTGGCATTATTACCGGTTTTGCCGTTCCCTTCCTCTTCTGGAACGGAATGATTGGTTTTGTGGTCTATGTTCACCACACCCACACTTCAGTCTCTTGGTATGACAAAAAATCTGAGTGGTTGCGCGCCCAGCCTTTTGTGTCGACCACAGTGCATTTGACCTTCAATTGGATTTGGGGTTCCTTAATGCACCACATCATGGAGCATACCGCCCACCATGTGGATATGAGCGTACCTTTATACCGCCTCCAAGAGGCTCAAAATACCCTAGAAACCATCCTTCCAGAGCGTATTTTTATCCAGAAGTTCTCCTGGGCCTGGTACTTTGATACCGCTCGCAAGTGCAAGCTCTATGACTTCGAGAACAAGGCTTGGCTCGATTTTGATGGCAATAAAACGGCTGATTCGGTCAGAGTCGTCCTTAGCCCAGCCCCAGCAGGACAAAACGGGTAAAATAGAACTTCTGTACATGATTTGGATTACCCGGATTACCCATGACTACTTCGACTCCAGCTGCTACCCAAGAAACTTCACAGAGCCTTAAGTTTTGCTCCTCATGCAGTCGCGAAAAGCGCCTGGAGGGTGGCACCTGGATTCCGACAAGCAATCGCAAGCAGCGTTGGATTTGTGCAAGTTGTTTATACAATCGCACACATCGTACCGGCTCAGCAAAAACCTAAATTTCAAACCAGCTCTTTGATACAAAGGCTTTTGCATCACCAAATCCAAAATTCTAGTTTGTTATGGAAGTGGTCTAAGTAAAGCTACTCATCAATCTGCGGGTCCTCAAGTTGGCGCACCCAGTGGAATGGGGTAACTGGACCCTTTCCCTAATTTAATCAGCATAAACAAAATAAGCGTGTAATTTGCTCAGTCACTTATGTGTGGCAAATAATCTAAAATATCGCCCACAGGGTATGCAATGAAAACTCAAGACACATTTAAATTCGCAGAAACACATGAGTGGGCCAGCATCGAAGATGATGGACTAGTATGGGTAGGCATCAGCAATCATGCGCAAGAAGCTTTGGGTGATGTGATGTTTTTCCAAGCGCCAAAAATTGGCCAGCAAGTGAAGCAGGGCGAAGCTATTGCTGCAATTGAGTCTGTTAAAGCGGCAAGCGACATTCATGCTCCTATTAGCGGTGAGATTATTGCCCTCAATGAAGAAATGGATGCCAGACCTGAGGCCGTAAATACTCAGCCGTATACAGTTTGGTTATTTAAAATTAAACCAACATCTTCCGAAACGCTTAGCACCAATCTAAACGACTTAATGTCGCTATCACAATACGAATCTAGTGCAGGCGCTTAGATAGCAATCGGATCGCGCTCTACCAACCATCGAATGCGCGATGTTTTGCTGATTCTTCCCGTGGACTCTTGGCGTAATTCTTGATCAATTATTTCGAGCGTTTCTTGCAGCACCTTGCGATTGCCCGATTCAATTAATAATTGAGCCCGCTCTGCGCCTGCTACCCGCATGACTGGCTTAGGTACTGGGTCATACACCTGAAGCTCTCTCGTAATCATCCCCCTACTTTTTATGCGCGCCTTTAGTTCATTCAAAAACCTAATCGCCTTATCTAGGCTTTTACCTTCTGCATGAATAAGCGCTTGATATGAGTAGGGTGGTAATTTTGCTTCTTGCCGCTCACTAGCAGTGAATGCTAAAAATCCATCGACGTCGTGTCTTAATAAATACTGAAATACTGGTGACTCAGGGTATTGTGTCTCAATATAAACATCACCCCCAGCTTGACCGCTAGCTCCAGATCTTCCAGCACGCCCAGCTACTTGAACTAACTGCGCAAATAATCTTTCGGCTGCTCTAAAGTCAGCTGAATATAGTCGACTGTCCGCATCTAATACGGCTACTAATCCAATGTTTTGATAGTCGTGTCCTTTGGCAATCATTTGAGTGCCAACGACAATGTCAACATTACCATCGTGTATTTCTGTAAAGAGAGCTTCTGCTCCTTTGCTCTTTCTACTTGAGTCTGTGTCGACTCGTAATACCCTTGCTTGCGGCCACATGTCTTCAATAGCATCTTCTACTTTTTGAGTCCCATGACCAAGTGTTTTAAGGTCTGCATTTCCACAATCAGGGCAAAACTGTGGAATAGGCTTTACCAACCCACAATGGTGACAATTTAAGACTGATCTTTTGCTTAATGCGCCGGCTTTATGCATTACTGTGTAGGTAGAGCATTGCGTGCATTTTGATAACCAATTACATGCTGAGCAACTGAGTACTGGGGCATAGCCGCGCCTATTAATCAAAATCAAACTTTGTTTTTTTTCTGCAAGTGATTTAGTAATGGCATTTGCAAGTGTTTTTGTAATTAGGCTTTTCTGCTTTGGCGCACCCTCATCTCCTGGGCTAAATTGATTTTGCGGGTTACGTGTATTAATTAAGTGCACGCTGGGTAAGCTTGCTCCTTTGGCGCGCTGATCAAGTCGAATATTTTCATAGCGGCCTGATTGAGCTGCTAACCAGGTTTCTAGAGATGGTGTTGCAGAAGATAATAGAATGGGAATCTTTTGATCATGCGCTCGCCAGATTGCTAAATCTCTTGCTGAGTATCGAGTGCCATCCTGTTGCTTATAAGATGGGTCGTGCTCTTCATCCACCACTATGACTCGTAAATTTGGCATTGGCGTCAAAGCTGCCAGCCTAGTTCCTAATATAATTTGTGCCTTGCCAGTCATTGCCTCATACCAAGCAATACCTCTTTTCTTTTCACTGATACCACTATGCAATACCGCCATTTTTTTATCGGGGAAATAGGCGCTTATTCGTCTTTCTAATTGTGGGGTTAAATTAATTTCTGGCACTAGTAAAAGTGCTTGGGCACTTTCATCGTCAAGGATGCTCGCTAGCCAATTGAGGAAGACGGCAGTCTTCCCGCTTCCAGTTTGACCCTGCAATAGTATTGCCCGAAATTGTTTTTCTTTTTTTTCACCATCTCCCAATAATTTATTAAGAGCGGCCTTTTGATTGGGGTTCAATTGATTTTGTGTGATTATTCCCTCTGAGCTCACATCAAACCCTTTTTTGCTTTTTTTCTCTGCTGACTTCAGTTTTTCTGGAATCTTTTCCCAGTCTTCCGCCTTTTTCCACATCTGCGGAATAACTGGCAAGATAGTTTCTCCAAGCGCATGAACGTAATACTGACTTGCAAAATTCATTAGCCTCAATAGAGCTGGATCGAATACTGGAAGTGGTGCGAGCTTTTCTACAGACTTTAGTTTTGATATTTCATAATCAGAGTGATTGCTCACTTTTATTACAACTCCGATTACTTTTGATCTTGCGAATGGTACTGCAACTACATTACCTATTTCTGGTAATTTGCCTAATTTTTCAGCATCCCACAGGTAGTCAAAGCCCTGGGCCAAAGGCTTATCTATTACTACCTGCACAACAGTGGGTTTAAGCGCCATTTACTATTTTTTCTGTTTTATCCTGTGGATAAGTCTGTGGATATCATTTGATTTTTTCTACTTCTTTATTTATTTTATAGGAACAATAGCTTGCACAGAAAACTAGCATTTTATTTATTTCTATATAAATCAATACTTTAGAATGATTACTAAAGGTGAAAGTTCACAACTCTCTCGAATCTCTCTGTATTTATGATTTTGCACATTTCTGTGCATAACTTTCTGGCGTAATAATGGCCTAAGTTAGCAATTACTTGCGTCTATTGCTTTGCCCGTAAGGCTTTTGACTTGGAAATTACTGCTTCGGACAGAGCTGTCACGCTTTCAGGTGGGGTAAATTGGTTGATGCCATGACCCAAATTGAAGATGTGTCCATCCAGCGGATGAAGCCCCGGCTTTAGTGGGGGGGCACCAGCCAAATCCTCCAAAAGACCCTCTGCAGCACTTACAATTTGCTTCGGCTCTGAAAACAAAATAAGCGGATCTAGGTTGCCCTGCAAAGCCAGTGGCTTATTGATATCTAAAAGTTCCTTGCGTGCACTGCTTAAGCGCATGGTCCAGTCAATCGCAATGACATCTGCCCCAATTTGCGCCATATCGTTTAACCAAATACCACCACCTTTTGTGAACATAATGATTGGGAGCTTGCGCCCCTCATGTTCACGGGGCAATAGTTCAATCACTTTTTGCATGGCAGCCAAGGACATGCGCTGATACCATCCATCGGGAAGTAATCCTCCCCAGGTATCAAATATCATGAGTGCTTGTGCTCCGGCTTTTACCTGCTCAATTAAATAGGCTGCCACCGACTGGACATTAATCTCAAGAATATGTTCAAGCAAATCTGGGCGACTGAACATCATAGTCTTGGCATGACGAAAATCATCTGAACCTGAACCGTCAATCATGTAGCAAGCTAGTGTCCACGGGCTTCCGGAAAAACCAATGAGCGGCACCCGCTGTTTGCCGTCCTGAATCAATGCCTTGCGAATTTCTGATACAGCATCAAAAACATATTTGAGCTGATTCATATCAGCAACGCGTAATTTTTTTACCGCTTCTTCAGTACGAAGGGGGTGCTCGAAACTAGGTCCCTCTCCTGTAGTAAATTTTAGACCCAAACCCATAGCATCAGGAATGGTCAAAATATCGGAGAACAAAATCGCAGCGTCTAATGGGTAGCGATCCAATGGCTGGAGTGTTACCTCAGTGGCATAAGCTGGATTTTTAGCGAGCCCAAGGAAGCTACCAGCCTTAGCTCGGGTTGCATTGTATTCCGGGAGATATCGTCCGGCTTGACGCATAAGCCAGAGCGGGGTTTGATCAACCGCTTCGCCCAAGCAGGCTTTTAGAAATCGATCATTTAATAACAAGGAAATGTTCGCCCCTTACTTTTTACGACGGAAACGTGCAATAGCAGCCAGTTGTGCTGCTGCCATAGCAAACTCTGACTGTGCTAAGGCCATATCAAAGTCAGTACCACGATTCTGCATAGCTTCTTCAGCGCGTTTCTTGGCTTCGTTAGCTTTGGCTTCATCAAGGTCATGTCCGCGAATGGCGGTATCTGCCAATACAGTCACATGATCCGGCTGTACTTCTAAATAGCCACCTGCAACGAATACAAACTCTTCATCTCCATCAGCTTTTTCAATACGAACTGAACCTGGACGAATGCGTGTAATCAAAGGAGTGTGGCCGCGTAAAATACCGAGCTCACCATTCTCGCCAGGAAGCGCAACGAACTTGGCCTCTCCGCTGAAAATAGATTGCTCAGCACTTACTACATCGACGCGTATGGTTGACATAATTTCCCTAGATGAGTTCGATTAAAGCTTCTTAGCTTTCTCGATGGCTTCATCAATTGAACCCACCATGTAGAACGCTTGCTCTGGCAAGTGATCCAATTCGCCGCTGCAGATCATTTTGAAACCGCGGATGGTTTCTTTCAATGGAACGTATTTACCTGGTGAACCAGTAAATACTTCAGCAACGTGGAATGGCTGGGACAAGAAACGTTGAATCTTACGTGCACGTGACACAGCTAATTTGTCCTCTGGTGACAGTTCATCCATGCCCAAAATAGCAATAATGTCGCGCAACTCTTTATAACGTTGCAAAGTCATCTGAACTTCACGAGCTACGTCGTAGTGCTCTTGACCAACTACTTGTGGGTCAAGTTGACGGCTGGTTGAGTCCAATGGATCAACCGCTGGATAAATACCCAAAGCAGCAATGTCGCGTGACAATACAACTGTGGAGTCTAAGTGCAAGAAGGTTGTCGCTGGTGATGGATCGGTTAAGTCATCCGCAGGAACGTAAACAGCCTGAATAGAAGTAACAGAACCAGTCTTTGTGGAGGTAATACGCTCTTGTAATTTACCCATCTCTTCAGCCAATGTAGGCTGATAACCCACGGCTGAAGGCATACGGCCGAGCAACGCAGAAACTTCAGTACCGGCCAATGTATAACGGTAGATGTTATCAACGAAGAACAAAATATCACGGCCTTCATCACGGAACGCTTCAGCCATTGTCAAACCAGTCAATGCAACGCGCAAACGGTTGCCAGGAGGCTCATTCATCTGACCAAACACCATCGCCACTTTGTCGATAACGTTAGATTCTTTCATCTCGTGGTAGAAGTCATTACCTTCACGAGTACGCTCACCAACACCGGCAAACACTGATAAACCTGAGTGTTGTTTAGCAATGTTGTTAATCAATTCCATCATGTTCACGGTCTTACCAACACCCGCACCACCGAACAAGCCAACCTTACCGCCTTTAGCAAAAGGGCAAACTAAGTCAATAACCTTAATGCCGGTTTCTAGCAAGTCAACAGAAGGGGAGAGCTCATCAAACTTCGGTGCTGGCTGGTGAATAGCGCGACGCTCTTCAGTGGCAATCGGACCTGCATCATCAATTGGGCGACCCAAAACGTCCATGATACGACCCAATGTTGCTGGGCCAACTGGGACTGAAATTGGCTTGCCTGTAGAAGCAACTTCCATACCGCGACGTAAACCATCGCTTGCGCCCATAGCAATCGCACGAACTACACCATCGCCAATTTGTTGCTGCACTTCAAAGGTCAAGCCTTTTTCAGCAAATGATTTTTCGCCACTATCAACTAATGTCAACGCATCATAAATGTTTGGCATTTTGTCGCGTGGGAACTGAATGTCCACCACTGGACCGATACATTGCACGATATTTCCGTTACTCATCGCATTTCTCCGCTTTTAATTCCTGAATTCTTTCGTATTCCTAAACGCTAACCGCTTAAACCGCAGCCGCTCCGCCAACAATCTCTGACAACTCTTTAGTGATAGCAGCCTGTCTTGTTTTGTTGTATTCCAATTGCAATTCGCCGATTACATTCTTCGCATTATCTGAGGCGGCCTTCATTGAGACCATCCGTGCAGATTGTTCTGAAGCCATATTTTCAGCAACAGCTTGATAAATCATTGCCTCTACGTAGCGCTTTAGCAGGCCATTTAAGACAGACTCAGCGTCTGGCTCGTAGATGTAGTCCCAAGAGTTCCCGGACTTTTCCTCTGGAGTTAATGCTACAGACTCCAATGGTAAGAGTTTTTCTAAAACAGGCTCTTGCTTCATTGCATTAACAAAGCGGGTATATGCCAAATACACGGCATCAATTTCTCCGCGCTCAAACGCCTCTAATTGGGCTGTAATAGCGCCAATTAAAATATCCATATGTGGCGTATCGCCAATCTGAATTGTCTGAGAAATGAGTTTTGCTTTAGAGCGATTTAAAAACTGGAGGCCTTTTGAACCTATGGCAGTATATTCAATGCCAATATTGCCGCTCTCCATATCGCGTACTTGGTTTGCAATCAGACGCAATACATTGGTATTCAAGCCACCGCATAAACCTTTGTCTGTTGTAACTAAGATTGTGCCAATTTTCTTCACTTCACGAGTTGCCATGTATGCAGGGCGGAACTCAGGATTTGCTTTTGAAAGATTGGCAACAATCTCACGAATTTTTTCAGCATATGGACGCGCATTGCGCATGCGCTCTTGGGCGCGACGCATCTTGGATGCGGCGACCATTTCCATTGCCTTCGTGATCTTGCGCGTGTTTTGCACGCTCTTGATCTTAGATCGTATCTCTTTTGTGCTTGCCATGATTTATGCGAGTCCTCTTAGAAAGAGGCTGAACGCTTGTAATCCTCAATTGCAGCACGTAAGGCAGCCTCGTCATCCTTGCTCAAATCTTTAGTCTCTTCAATACGGCCAATTAAATCAGCGTATTTAGATTTCAAATGATCTTGCAAACCTTTTTCGAATGGCAATACGTTCTTCACTTCGAGGTCATCAAAGAAGCCGTTATTCACAGCGTAGAGTGAAGCTGCCATTTCCCAAACCTGCAAAGGCTTGTACTGTGCCTGCTTACACAATTCGGTAACGCGACGACCGCGCTCTAACTGCTTACGAGTTGCTTCGTCAAGATCAGAAGCGAACTGCGCAAACGCTGCCAATTCACGATACTGTGCCAAGTCGGTACGAATACCGCCAGATAGCTTCTTAATAACTTTAGTTTGAGCTGCGCCACCAACACGTGAAACAGAAATACCAGCGTTAATCGCAGGGCGCACACCGGCGTTAAACAAGTCGGTTTCCAAAAAGATCTGGCCGTCGGTAATCGAAATGACGTTGGTTGGAACGAATGCAGAAACGTCACCAGCTTGAGTTTCAATAATTGGCAACGCTGTTAAAGAACCTGTCTTGCCTTTAACTGTGCCGTTTGTAAATTTCTCGACATAATCAGCACTTACACGAGCAGCGCGCTCAAGCAAGCGGGAGTGGAGATAGAACACATCTCCAGGGTAAGCTTCACGGCCTGGCGGGCGGCGGAGGAGTAGAGAAATCTGACGGTATGCAACAGCTTGTTTTGTTAAGTCGTCATAAACGATCAATGCATCTTCACCGCGATCGCGGAAGTATTCACCCATTGTGCAGCCAGCGTATGCTGAGAGATATTGCATTGCTGCAGACTCAGAGGCACTTGCTGCAACAACAACGGTGTACTCCATTGCGCCTAATTCTGTAAGTTTGCGTACAACGTTAGCAATCGTAGAAGCTTTTTGACCAATCGCAACGTAAACGCAATAAACGCTTTTACCTTTTTGATTGATGATTGCGTCAACAGCAACTGCCGTCTTACCTGTTTGGCGGTCACCAATGATCAACTCGCGCTGGCCGCGGCCGATTGGAACCATCGCATCAATCGCCTTCAAACCAGTTTGAACTGGCTGGCTAACGGATTGGCGTGCGATAACGCCTGGAGCAACTTTTTCGATAAAGTCAGTTAACTTGGTATTGATTGGGCCTTTGCCATCAATTGGCTGACCAAGTGCGTTGACAACGCGACCTAGCAACTCTGGTCCAACTGGTACTTCCAAAATACGGCCAGTACATTTAACTGGATCGCCTTCTTTAATGTGGGTGTACTCACCCAACACTACAGCACCAACTGAATCACGCTCTAGGTTCAACGCAAGTCCGATAGTGTTGTTAGGGAATTCCAACATTTCGCCCTGCATAACGCCAGACAAGCCATGTACGCGGCAGATACCATCAGTCACTGAAATTACAGTGCCTTCGTTGCGAAGTTGGGAGTCAACGCCCATTTCGCTAATTCGGCTTTTGATCAGTTCACTGATCTCGGAAGGGTTGAGTTGCATTACTTACTCCTGGGTCTTATTTCGTATGTTCTTAATAGGGATAACTTATGCGCCAAGACTTGCTTGCATTTGAGCTAACTGTGCTTTTACAGAACTATCCATTACTTCATCACCAACCTGAATGCGAACTCCGCCAATCAATGCAGGATCTACTTGGATAGTTGGGCGCAATTCTTTACCCCCAAAGCGCTTCTTCAAACTTGACAACAAATCATTCAACGCAGAGCCCTCTAATGGGAATGCGCTAGTAATCATTACTTCTGCTGCACCCTCGCTCTTATTCTTCATCGTCTCAAATTGTTTAGCAATTTCAGGGATAGCTGATAAGCGGTGGTTTTGATTTACAAGACTCAGAAAGCTTGCGATTTTGCCGTCAAGCTTTATCTTCACCATGCCAGAAAGCAGCTTGCTTAGATCATCTGCAGATACTTTTGGATTATTTGATAAGACGGCAACTTCTGGTAAGGAAGCTAACTGAGCTAATTCATTTAACTGCTCTAAACATGTAGCAAGTTCAGCAGGCTTAGTGCTTTGGAAAAGCGCCTCAGCATATGGCCGAGCAATAGTGGCTAATTCAGCCATATCAAAGCTCTGCCTTTAGTTGATCAAGTAATGTGCTGTGGGCTTTTGCATCTACCTCACGACGCAAAATTTGTTCTGCGCCTTTAACGGCCAGAACAGCCACTTCAGCACGCAATATTTCGCGAGCGCGTGTTACTTGTTGATCGGCGTCTTGCTTGGCCTGGGAGATGATACGAGCAGCTTCAGCCTGTGCGTTTGCGCGAATTTCTTCGGCAGACATTTGAGCACGCTTTTCTGCTTCTGCAACACGCTGTACACCCTCTTGGCGTGCTTTAGTTAATTCTTGCTCGGCTTCATTACTTGCCAATGCGAGCGCCTCTTTGCCGCGCTCGGCAGACGCCAAGCCATCAGCAATTTTGCTTGAACGCTCATCTAACGCCTTAACTAGCGGAGGCCACACAAAGCGTGCAACAACCCACCATAAGACGAAGAAAACGATCATTTGCGCGAATAGGGTCGCGTTCAGATTCACGATATTCCTTTCAGTATTGTTGAGAACAGTAGGATGACCCAATGGTCATCCACGCCAAAACAATTACTTAATAACTGCGAGCAGTGGGTTTGCGAAAGCAAACAACATTGCAACACCAACGCCAATCAAGAACGCAGCGTCGATCAAACCGGCCAAAAGGAACATTTTGGTTTGTAATTCATTGATCAATTCTGGTTGACGGGCAGCGCCCTCAATAAACTTACCGCCCATTAGGCCAATTCCCAAACAGGCTCCCAATGCGCCGAGGCCGATGATGAGGCCAATACCGATAGCGGTTAGTCCTTGGATGTTGGCTAAGAATGCTTGCATATTTACTCCTAAGTATTGAAAGTGAGGTTAAAAATAAAAAAGTTAATGGTGACTGTGGGCTTGCCCAATGTAAACCAAGGTCAACATCATGAAAATAAACGCTTGTAACAAAATAACTAAGATGTGAAAGATTGCCCAAGCCGAGCCCGCAATTACATTGCCGACGAAGCCAAGCATGTACAAATCTAAGTTAAAGGTCCACATACTCCCCAAAAGGGCGATGAGCAAAAATAGTAGCTCGCCAGCGTACATGTTGCCAAAAAGTCGCATGCCGAGGGAAACGCCCTTAGCAATATATTCAATGATGTTCAAAATTAAATTGAAGGGCGCCAAATACCACTTCGCGCCAAAGGGTGCCGAAACCAGCTCATGCAAAAAGCCTCCAAGGCCTTTTACTTTAAAGCTATAGAAAAACACCAGCAGGAGAACTGAAAATGACAGGCCGAAGGTGGCGTTCAAATCGGTAGTGGGGACTATCTTGTGATGGGGAACATGAACTCCGAAACCACCGATAAATTGGTTAACTCCGAAGATCCAATCTACCGGCACTAAGTCCAGGGTATTTAAAAGAATAATCCAGCAAAAAACGAACAGGGCCAGCGGGGCGATAAAGCTTCTATCTCCATGAACAATGCTTTTAGTCTGGTTATCCACCATCTCTACCAGCATCTCAATCAAACACTGAAAGCGGCCAGGGACGCCAGGGGATGCCCTACGTGCCGCAAGAACCAATAAAAAAACTGTGATCAACCCCATTAAGGAGGTCCAAAAGATGGTGTCTAAATTAATGATGCTGAAATCAATAACTGAGGTTTGCGGCCCGCCGATATTATTGAGGTTTTGTAAATGCTCAGCAATATATGCAGTCGGTGTAAGCGGTTCGCTGGCCACTTGATGGGCCGCCCCTGCTGCTGCGTTGACTTCGCTAGACATCTCTAAACTTGCCCTTATATATATTTGCCGCCTGTTACTTCCAAAACCACGCCAGCAAATAACACTTGAGCGTAGCTAAATAAGTGACAAGCAATGGAATCCATTTCAAATCAGGTTGCTTTAAGGCAAAGCCAATAAACAGGAGAACGGTCGCTAGAATTTTTATAAATTCGCCAGAAACCACTGCCGCCAAATATCCGCCAGGGCCTGATTTTACATTCTTTTTTGCTGCCTCTAAGCGCACCAAAAATAATGCTGAGGGTAAAAACCCAATCAAACCGCCTACCAAAGCCGAATAAGTATAAACGCTTTTGTCGGCCTGGTTAGAAAAAACAAAGCAGGCAGAAGCAATTATTAAGGTTAGCACTGCCTGACTTAAGACGATCCACCATGAATTCATCAACCTAAAATTGTGCGGCTTTGCCTTACGCAATGCTTCCATTTCCTCTTTACTCAGGGCTTGATAAGAGTCATCTTCGATCTCATCCCACCGTTGCTTAGGAATTGGCAGTTCTTTGTTCACTAAATTCATTTCTCGAAGCGGATCAATGGGGCCTTAATCTGCCCGAATACCCAACTTTTTTAACAGGGAATCTAACTCATCAAATTGGCTAAAGCGAATTCTGAGCTCGCCACCCTTACCCTTGAACTTAAATTCTGCACTTAAACCTATCAAATCTGCGATTTCTTGGGTCAAGCGACGCATGTCAGGATCACGACTTGGTGCAATCCCCGCCACCTTGGTTTTGGCTTTTTTGTCACCAATCTGACCACCAGCGAGCGCTAGGGCAGTAGCCATTCTTTCTGCCTCTCGCACTGAAAGACCTTGTGCAGCAATTTTTTGTGCCAAAGCGACTTGGCTTGCTCCAGGCAAAGGCAATAGAGCGCGGGCATGGCCCATATCAATATCGCCTGCCAAGAGCATGGCTTGCACTGGTTTTGCCAGTTGATTTAACCGCAGTAAATTAGTAACGGCGCTGCGTGACTTGCCTACCGCTTTTGCGGCTTGCTCATGCGTAAAACCAAACTCTTCGATCAACCTGGCGAGGCCTTGAGATTCTTCAAGCGGATTCAAATCTTCGCGCTGCATGTTCTCAACCAAAGCCATTGCAGCGGCAGCCTGATCATTGGCGCCAGAAACTAATACAGGCACTTCCACTAAACCAGCTAAGGTTGCCGCACGAAAGCGGCGCTCGCCAGCAATGATTTCGTATTTTCCGGGGGCAACTAAACGAACCAACAAGGGTTGCATCACACCTTGCTCGCGAATACTTTCAGCTAACTCTTGTAGTGCGCCCACTTCCATTTTTTGGCGCGGCTGATATTTACCAGCCTGCAATGCACTTAATGGCAAACGATTAATTTCAGCCGTGGCTTCTTTTGGTGCCTTGTCGCCGAGTAGGGCCTCTAACCCACGACCCAAACCTTTTTTCTTTATTGCAACCATGATATTTTTATTATTCCTAGGTTTTACATTTGTTTAATGCGCTCAATCATCTCCGCGCCAAACTCTAAGTAGGCTTTAGCGCCACGCGATGATCTATCAAACGCCACCCCAGGAAGCCCATAAGACGGGGCTTCGGCCAGGCGGACGTTGCGGGGAATGATGCTCTTAAATACTTTATCGCCAAAGTGTTCAAGCAATTGATCAGAAACTTGTTGTTGCAAACTCATGCGCGGATCAAACATCACACGCAATAGGCCGATTATCACCAAATCAGGATTTAAGTTTGCGTGGACTTGCTTAATCGTGTTTACTAAATCTGACAAACCTTCCAATGCAAAATATTCACATTGCATTGGCACAATGACGCCGTTCGCTGCACACAATCCATTGAGAGTTAACAAAGATAGCGCAGGGGGACAGTCAATCAAAATAAAGTCATAGTCATTCTCAACAAGAGCGAGCGCATCTTTCAATCTTTGTTCACGCGAATCTAAGTCTACTAACTCAATTTCTGCACCAGCCAAATCGCGATTTGCCGGCAGCACATCATATCCGGAGCTCTCGCAAGGCGCTGCTGATTCTTTCACTGACGAGAGGCCAATCAACACTTGATACACCGTGCTACTGAGGTCTGCTTTTTCAATTCCAGACCCCATCGTCGCATTACCTTGTGGATCTAAATCCACCAATAAAACGCGTTGCTGATGTCCAGCTAAACCAGCAGCCAAATTAACAGCGGTAGTAGTTTTTCCTACCCCGCCTTTTTGGTTTGCAATACAAAATATTTTGGCCATAATTTTTCTTGAAATTGTCGTGCTTTAAAGGGTTAATTTTCTCACGGGGGATAAGACTAAAAGTCGGCGCTCTACCGCCAAATTCGGAATCTGCAAGGGCTCATCAGCTACCAGCCGCCAGTTGTCCATACAAACATCCTGCAACTCTTCGTCTGCGCGCTTAGATTTCATTGCAAATATCAAGCCATTAGGCTTAAGCAGGGGCAGGGAGAGCTCTAAAAAGTGAGCCAGATTGGTAAATGCCCTTGAGATCACTGCATCAAACTGGCCCGGTTGTGATTTCGCCACGACTTCAACACGCTCGCTCAAAACCTGAATGTTCTTTAAATCCAACTTTCCACGTACATGCTGCAGAAATGCTGTTTTTTTACGAACAGCCTCAATTAAAGTCAAATGCCAATCTGGCTGCAAAATAGCAATTGGGATTGCAGGTAAGCCGCCGCCTGATCCAAGGTCTGCGATTTTAGGATTTAGTAAGCCGAGAAAACGGCGCATTACTGGCAAAACTGTAATAGAATCAATAAGATGCAGTCGAATAGAGTTCTTTTCACCCTCAATAGAAGTCAAGTTGTGCACCTGATTCCAGCGACCCATTTCCTGCAAGAAAAGCTCTAAATCAGCTATGTTGGCAGGGTTAAGATTGAGTCCCAAACTCTCAATACCCAAAGCAACCAAATCATTACTCATGGATTTCTTCTTGGGTGCGGCCTAAGCCCTTTTTAAGGTGGACCAATAGTAAGGAGAGGGCCGCAGGTGTAACGCCAGATATTCTCCCAGCTTGACCCAAGGTACCAGGCTTATGCAGATTGAGTTTTTGCTGAACCTCCTTGGATAAGCCGAGAACCCGGGTGTAATCCAAGGCTTCCGGCAATGGAAAGGTCTCATTATCCTCTTGCCGAGCAATCTCCATAGCTTGCCTATCTATGTAGCCTTGATATTTAATGGAAATTTCAACCTGGTCGCTAATTTGCTGCGCTAAACCTAAATCATTATCTAGCATTCCTGGCGACCAAAGGCCCTCGGCTAAGCTGGTAACAGCCTCATAAGTAACACCAGGGCGCCTTAAAAGGTCGGCCAAAGTACACTCGTGCGATAAATCTTGGCCCAAAAGCTCAGAAACAGCCTTTGCTGATCCATGTTTCGGACCAATCCAAATATCTTGTAAACGAGATGTTTCACGTGAAACAGCCTCTTGTTTTCTACAAAAGGTATTCCAACGGTAATCGTCTACTAGACCTAGTTCACGACCAATAGTAGTGAGGCGCAGATCCGCATTGTCTTCACGCAAACTCAATCGATATTCCGCGCGGCTAGTAAACATCCGATAGGGCTCTTGGACGCCCAAGGTAATGAGGTCATCCACTAAAACACCAATATAGGACTCGCTGCGCTTAGGGAGCCAAGGCTCTTTACCCTGTGCTGCCAAGCCAGCATTAATGCCTGCAAGCATGCCTTGCGCAGCAGCCTCTTCATAGCCTGTTGTGCCATTAATCTGGCCAGCAAAGTACAGGCCGGCAATTGCCTTGGTTTCCAAGCTATGGCGTAAATGGCGTGGATCAAAAAAGTCGTACTCAATGGCATAGCCAGGGCGCACAATTACAGCAGACTCTAGACCACGAATGCTACGTACCAAGTCCCACTGAACATCGAACGGCAGACTAGTAGAAATGCCATTGGGGTAAAACTCATTTGTTGTTAGGCCCTCAGGCTCTAAAAAGATTTGGTGGCTGTTTCTGGAGGCAAAACGATGGATCTTGTCCTCAATAGAAGGGCAATAGCGTGGGCCTACCCCCTCAATAACACCGGTGTACATCGGGGAACGATCTAAGCCGCCGCGAATAATGTCATGAGTTTGCTCATTTGTATGGGAGATCCAGCAGGGGACTTGCTTGGGGTGCTGCTCAGGCCGACCTAAATAAGAGAAAACTGGCACCGGATCCAAATCCCCTGGCTGCTCCAGCATCATTGAGAAATTAATAGTGCGCCCATCAATCCTAGGTGGGGTACCGGTTTTTAAGCGGCCCTGAGGGAGCTTCAACTCCTTCAGCCTAGACGACAAAGAGGTAGCCGCTGGATCACCAGCTCGACCACCAGCATAATTATTTAAGCCTACATGGATCTTCCCATCCAAGAATGTGCCAGCGGTTAGCACCACCTTCTTGGCCATAAACTTCAACCCCATCTGCGTAACTACGCCCTGAACCACATCACCCTGCACCAGGAGATCATCTACGGCGGCTTGGAAAAGGGTCAGGTTTTCTTGGTTCTCGAGACGATGTCGAATCGCCGCTTTATATAAAACCCGGTCACCCTGTGCACGGGTTGCACGAACGGCAGGGCCCTTGCTTGAATTCAATATCCGAAACTGAATTCCAGCCTCATCGGTGGCTGCTGCCATAGCACCACCCATAGCATCAATCTCTTTAACTAAGTGGCCTTTGCCAATACCGCCAATTGATGGGTTGCAGCTCATTGCGCCCAAACTCTCAATATTATGGGTTACTAGTAGGGTATCGCATCCCATGCGCGCAGCCGCAAGGGCGGCCTCGGTTCCGGCATGACCGCCACCAACCACAATGACATCGAAGTTCTTTGAATAACGCATGATTTGCCTTAGATAGGGCGATGATCATAGCATTTTGTGGGTTTCACGTGAAACAAATCCATGCCAAAATAAAAACATGTGCAATCAATATTTTGTAAGCCATTGATTTAATTGAATATTTATGCAATCCTCAAAGTGGCGCCAAACTTAAGGTGGCAACAGGAGAGTCTTAAATGGGTGCGGCGCCTAAGCGCCGCACTAAAAACTAATTAGAAAAAACAAGCTCAGCGCTTGTTCTTAAAAAAGTGGGCGATTTCACCAACAACGCCTCGACGAAATGCCAAAACACAAATAACAAAGATAAATCCAGTTGCAATGGTGCTCCAAGATCCAATATTCGCTAAATAGTTTTGCAGGCCGACGACGATGCCTGCGCCGACCACTGGGCCAAGGATGGTTCCCATACCGCCCAACAAAGTCATTAAGACAACTTCACCTGACATATGCCAATGCACATCGGTCAATGTTGCCAACTGAAAGACTAGGGTTTTTAAAGAGCCAGCAAGACCTGCGAGCGCGGCTGAAATTACAAAAGAAATGAGTTTGAAACGATCAACGTCATAACCTAAAGAAACTGCGCGAGGCTCGTTTTCACGAATTGCTTTTAAGACTTGACCAAATGGGGAGTGCACAGTGCGAACGATCAGAGCAAATCCAAGCAAGAAAATAGCCAGCACAAAGTAATACATGCTGACGTCATCTTTTAAGTCAATTAAGCCAAACAACATGCCGCGCGGCACACCTTGAATGCCGTCCTCACCGCCAGTAAATGGAAGCTGGACGGCTAAGAAGTAAACCATTTGAGAGAGGGCCAATGTCACCATCGCAAAATAAATACCTTGACGACGAATTGCCAAAGAGCCGATCAAAAATCCTAAAATGCCAGCACCCAAGACGCCCAACATAATTCCAAACTCGGGAGACAGGCCAGCCTCTTTGCAAAGATAGGCGGTGATGTAAGCAGAAGTTCCGAAGAATGCAGCGTGACCGAAAGAAAGAAGTCCAGTGAAGCCCAGCAACAAATTAAAAGCGCAAGCGAAAAGCGCAAAGCACAAGACCTTCATTGCAAACACTAAATAGATAAAATCCTGAAAGGGCATCAGCAGGGCAATTAAAACCAAAATGCCGTAAAGCAATTTTATTTTTGAGCTCACTTATTTCTCCCGGCCGAAAAGTCCAGCAGGACGAATGAGCAACACAATTGCCATGATCACAAAAATAACCACGCCAGACGCTTCTGGGTAAAACACTTTGGTTAAGCCCTCAATCAAGCCTAAGGCAAGGCCAGTCAAAATAGAGCCCATGATGGAGCCCATGCCGCCAATCACCACCACAGCAAAAACAACAATAATTAAATTGGAGCCCATCAATGGGTTGACTTGAAAAATGGGTGCAGCCAAAACACCGGCAAAGCCAGCTAAGCCAACGCCATAGGCATAGGCCAATGAAATCATTAAGGGGACGTTGATGCCAAATGCCTGAAGTAATTTTGGATTTTCAGTCCCTGCGCGGAGATAGGAGCCGAGCTTCGTTCTCTCAATTACATACCATGTGGAGAAACAAACCACTAAAGAGGCAACCACTACCCACAAGCGATATTTCGGCAAGATAATGCCAATCGACTCCAATGGAATAGCGCCCTGTAATAGTTCAGGGGCTGGATAACTCTCACCAGAAATTCCATACCAATGACGGAACATACCCTCAATAATGAGAGCCAATCCAAAAGTTAGTAACAGGCCATAAAGGTGATCAAGGTGATAAAGGCGCTTGAGCATTGTGCGCTCAAGAATTAAACCGAAGCCCGCCATGACCAAAGGCACCAAAATTAGTGCAAACCAATAATTAATTGCAAACTCAGGAAAGCCAAACCATTGGCCAACTTGAGTCAAACCAATCCACGCAACGAAAGCACCCATGGTGTACTGAGCACCATGTGAAAAATTAATAATGTTAAGTAGGCCAAAAATAATGGCCAAACCCAAACTCAAAATGGCGTAGAACGAACCATTAATAAGCCCCACCAAGAGCTGAGCAACCAGCCCTTGTGGGGTAATTCCAAGAAGTTCAAACATGCTTAGTTAGAAACTCATTACTTGTTAGTAACCAGCTTGCATCGTGACAATGAAAGTGGTTGTGTTGCTTCGGCAGCTGGAATCACTGCTTTCACGTTGTAATAATCCCAAGGGCTAGTAGATTCGGATGGCTTCTTCACCTCTAGCAAGTACATATCGTGCTCAAACTTACCATCAGCACGAATTTTTCCTTTAAACAAACCATCATCAATATTGGTAGATCTCAAAGCCTTCATTACTGGTTGAGTATCATCAGTGCCCGCTTTTTGAACCGCAGCTAAGTAAGCAAGGACTGAAGAATAAACGCCGGCTTGGACGCTAGTTGGCATACGCTTATGTTGCAGGATAAAACGTTTAGCGAACGCACGCGTCTTTTCATCTTTATCCCAGTAGAAACCTTCGGTTAAATACATGCCTTGAGCAGCATTCAAACCCAAAGAGTGAACATCTGAAATAAACATCAACAAAGGAACAACGGTTTGTTTTTTATTGATACCAAACTCTGAAGCCTGCTTCACAGAGTTAATTGTGTCTTGACCTGCGTTTGCCAACGCAACAACATCGGCACCACTAGCTTGAGCCTTCAAAAGATATGAAGAAAAATCGCTATTCGGGAATGGGTGTTTACTGGTTCCCAATACCTTGCCACCATTAGCATTAACAACGTTAGTTGAGTCTTTCTCTAGAGCTGCTCCGAAAGCGTAGTCAGCGGTAAGGAAGTACCAATTCTTTTTACCTTGCTTTACAACAGCCTTGGCTGTGCCGTTTGAAAGCGCATAGGTATCATAGGTCCAGTGCACGTTATTAGCAGTACACTTTTCATTGGTGATTGGCAAAGAAGCTGCGCCAGATACCAAAGTGATCTTATTCTTTTGTTCTGCCACCTCCATTACAGCGAGAGCGACGTTGGTAGAAACCAATTCAACAATCACATCCACGCCATCTTTGTCATACCACTCGCGCGCTTTGTTTGCGGCGATATCTGCTTTGTTTTGATGGTCGGCACTCAACAACTCAATCTTCTTACCAATAACCGTACCGTCTTTTGAAAAGTCAGCGATTGCCATTTTTGCGGCAATCACAGCGCCCGGACCAGCTAAATCAGAATAAGTTGAAGAGAGGTCGGTTAAAACACCAATCTTAATTACGTCACCACTCACTTTAGATGTTTGCGCGAATGCTGGGTTTGAACCAAAAAAGGTTGCCGCCACTAGACACGCGGTAATTTGCTTTAACTTCATTTATGTCTCCTATAAATAACCACTAAACACCAAGATACTCATTTAATAAACTTGCTTTTTCAGTAAGCTCATTTTGATTGACAACCTCAACTACATTGCCGTGCTCAACTACATAATGCCGATCAGCCAAAGGGGCGGCAAAGCGGAAGTTTTGCTCCACCAACACAATAGTGAATCCCTTGTTGCGTAAGCTAGTAACCACCTCACCCAATTTTTGAACGATCACCGGCGCCAAGCCTTCGGTAATCTCATCCAACAATAGTAGTTTTGCGCCCGTTCTCAGAATGCGTGCCATTGCGAGCATTTGCTGCTCACCACCCGACAGCCTTGTACCAGGGCTATTACGTCGCTCGTATAAATTGGGGAACATTTCATAAATCTCATCCAAACCCATGCCGCCAGATGCAATCTCTGGCAAGAGTAATAAATTCTCCTCAGCACTTAAACTTGCAAAGATGCCGCGCTCTTCAGGGCAAAAACCGACACCTAGGCGGGCAATTTTGTAGGTTGGCATCGCAATAGTTTGATTGCCATAAATTTCTACTGAGCCCATTCTTTTGCTAGTCAGACCCAAGATAGTTTTTAAGATGGTACTGCGACCGGCGCCATTACGACCCAGAAGGGTAACCACCTCACCATCACGAACCGCAAAATTCACACCATGAAGAATGTGCGACTCCCCATACCAAGACTCGAGGTTTTTAACCTCTAGCGCCATCGTGCTCATTTGCCATTACCCCCATGGCTGCCCATGTAGGCCTCAACCACCAAGGGGTTGTTGGAAACCTCTTGATAGGAACCTTCGGCTAATACCGAACCTCGCTGCAATACCGTGATGCGATCCGCTATAGAGGAAACCACCTTCATATTGTGCTCAACCATCAAAATAGTGCGGCCTTTGGCAACCCGATCAATTAACTCCGTAACGCGCTCTACATCCTCGTGCCCCATACCTTGTGTTGGCTCATCCAACAACATTAATTCGGGCTCCATTGCCATGGTGGTGGCAATTTCTAGGGCTCTTTTACGACCATATGCTAGGTTTAGGGTTTCCTCATGGGCAAAGTCTGCTAAACCCACTTCACATAAGAGCTGTTCAGCGCGCTCATTGAGTACAGATAGTGAGTTTCCAGACTTCCAAAAGTGAAATTCGGTGCCCAACCCTCGCTGCAGTGCAACACGAACATTCTCCAAAACAGTTAGGTGAGGAAAAACAGCTGAAATTTGGAATGAGCGGACAACGCCACGACGCGCGATTTGGGCTGGTCGTTCTTTGGTGATATCGAAGCCATTAAACAAAATCTGGCCGCTGGAGGGCTCCAAAAACTTTGTCAACAGGTTAAAGCAGGTTGTTTTGCCGGCACCATTTGGCCCAATAAGGGCGTGAATGGTTCCCCGAGCAACATCTAGATTGACATCGCTTACCGCAGAAAAACCTTTGAACGTCTTTCCAAGGCCAATTGTTTTTAATATTGTTTCTTGCAAACTCAAATCCTTATACCTATCTATAGGCAAGACTATGAGAATACCCTAAGAGGGGGCTTACCAATATAGCGATAACCCTAAAAACGTTGAGGGTGTAATGATTAATTCGCGTGGGTACTGTTTAAAAATTTTTGGATTGCCAGCTTTGCAACCTCATCCAAAACGTCCATGGGAACCCTTTGGGCCGCCTGAACAATCATCAGAGCATATGGTTTTGAAAGAGCGGCAGCCTCTGGACACAAATGAAGCTCCTCACCAACCGCGGGTGATTGGCTGCGCCAATAATTAATGGCAGCCTCTAATTCCTGAATAGTAATAAACAACATATTGAAAAAAGAATTTACTTATTATCGAGTGACAGCATTGTGCCTCGACATTTTTTGGCGCCGCAACGGCACTCATAATCCCTTTTCATTTGTTTGGTAATTC
Organism: Polynucleobacter sp. JS-Mosq-20-D10; assembly: GCF_018687755.1. NCBI lineage: Bacteria > Pseudomonadati > Pseudomonadota > Betaproteobacteria > Burkholderiales > Burkholderiaceae > Polynucleobacter > Polynucleobacter sp. JS-Mosq-20-D10. The sequence continues at coordinate 5,727 of NZ_CP061305.1, read as the reverse complement.
GACCATCAACCCCAAGGGAGTAGTCGTAAAAAAGCTCCTCACCTACCTTAAGGTCTCTTTTGGCATAGATGAACACGCGCGGCTCACCACCAAAATTATCCTCTTGGGTTTCACAAGTTGGCTTGCAAGAATGATTAATCCAGCGAGCAGCGTTTCCACCATACTTCGCATCTATACAACGACCATCTTCTAGTGAAAAGTAAAAAGTATGGTTTGGGTCTTTGGGGTCATGTGGGTGGCGCTTCTCCGCCAGCTTCCAACTAATTCGCTCCCCTTTGTACTCAATGATGGCATCACCTTTTTTAATCGGCTTTGCAACAAAAACACCCTTTCCATGAATGGGCGAGGACTTAACAACTACACGCGAACGATCAATTTTCGGAGCAACTAATTTCTTTTTACCCATTTAAATCAAACATCCAAGTTGCGCGCAATGAGAGCGTTTTTTTCAATAAAGGCGCGGCGCGGCTCAACCTCGTCACCCATTAGGGTGGTAAAGACCTGATCTGCAGTAATTGCATCTTCAATTTTGACCTGGAGTAAGGTGCGTGATCCGGCATCCATTGTGGTTTCCCACAACTGGGAAGGGTTCATCTCGCCAAGACCCTTATAGCGCTGACGACTGAGAACACGCTCAGCCTCAGAAAGTAGCCACGCAAAGGCAGCCCTAAAGTTTTGGATCGACTGCTCCTTTTGGTTTTTGTCTGGATCACCACGGCGCACCTTCGAGCCCGGCAACACCTTGCCAGATAAAACCGCCGCCGCATTGGCCAAGCTTTGATAGTCATCACCATGAACAAAATCAGAATTGATTGCTGATAGTCTCAAGTTGCCATGAATTCGGCGGGATAACAATAGTTTGTAGCGGTCTGTGCGCTCTTCTTTTTGAACAATAATTTCAGGTGGAAGCGCCAAAGGATTTAAAGAGTCGGCAAGCGCGACACGCAATCGCTCGGCAGACTCTTGGGCCGACTTTTCTGTATCCAGGTTTAATTGGGTACCAGAAGCAATGGCGCGCAAAGCATCTTCATCGATGGTGCGTGATAAGCGGTCAACAATAGACTGAATCACTTGGTAGTGCTTGGCTAGCTCACCTAATGCGGCGCCCTCTATGATTTCGCCTGTGGGTGTTTGAAGTGATGCTGACTCAAGAGCAATCTTTAAAAGCAATTGGTTGAGTTCGGCGTCATCCTTAATGTATTGCTCGTTTTTACCAAACTTCACTTTATATAAAGGTGGTTGAGCAATATAGATGTGGCCACGCTCAATTAACTCAGGCATTTGTCTGTAGAAAAAGGTGAGTAAGAGTGTGCGTATATGACTTCCGTCTACGTCCGCATCGGTCATGATAATGATGCGGTGGTAGCGGAGCTTGTCGGCCTTATATTCTTCTGCGCCAATACCCGTTCCAAGAACGGTAATTAAAGTAACCACCTCTTGGCTTGCCAACATCTTATCGAAGCGCGCCTTCTCCACATTCAGAATTTTTCCCTTAAGCGGAAGAATCGCCTGGAAGCGACGATCTCGACCCTGTTTTGCAGAGCCGCCCGCGGAATCTCCCTCAACAATAAATAACTCAGATTTTGTAGGGTCCTTTTCTTGGCAGTCAGCCAACTTTCCAGGAAGTCCGAGACCATCTAGAACGCCTTTACGGCGAGTCATGTCACGAGCTTTGCGAGCTGCTTCACGAGCACGAGCAGCGTCTACTATTTTTCCGCACAAAATTTTGGCGTCAGCTGGGCGCTCTTGCAAGTAAGCGCTCAAAGCTTCAGCAACAATTTCCTCTACCGGACCCCGAACCTCACTAGAAACTAACTTATCTTTTGTTTGGCTTGAAAACTTTGGCTCTGGAACCTTTACAGACAAAACGCAAGCAAGGCCCTCGCGCATATCATCACCAGAAATTTCTACCTTAGCTTTCTTAGCAACCTCATGCTCATCGATATATTTATTGATCACGCGCGTCATCGCTGCGCGCAATCCTGTTAAGTGGGTACCACCATCGCGCTGAGGAATGTTGTTGGTGAAACATAAAACTTGCTCACTAAAACTATCATTCCACTGCATTGACACTTCAGCGGTGATGTTGCCACCTAGGTCTGATGGACGAATACCTTCAGCATAAAAAATATTGGGGTGTAAAACATTTTTTGTTTGGTTGATATATTCAACAAAACCTTTAACGCCACCAGAGAAAGCAAAATCTTCTTCTTGACCAGAGCGCTGATCAATTAACTTTATGTGAACACCATTATTTAAAAACGAGAGTTCGCGGATGCGTTTAACAAGAATTTCGTAGTGAAACTCGACGTTTCCAAAAATGGTTTCATCGGCCAAGAAGTGAACTTCAGTACCAGATAGGGTTGTGTCGCCGGTAATGGTGATTGGTGATGTAGCAACGCCATTCTCCTCTTGAATATTGCGGTTCTGAATAACGCCGCGCGCAAACTCCATGTAATGCGCTTTGCCATCACGGCGAATGGTGAGCTTCAACCATTTAGAGAGTGCGTTTACACAACTAACACCCACACCATGTAAACCACCAGAAACCTTGTAACTATTTTGGTCAAACTTGCCGCCAGCGTGCAACTCTGTCATCACAATTTCGGCTGCACTCCTTTTGGGCTCATGCTTGTCATCGTATTTAATGCCTGTAGGAACGCCACGGCCATTGTCAACAATAGAGATTGAGTTGTCAGTTTGAATAACGACAGTAATTTCAGAGCAATAACCTGCAAGCGCTTCATCAATAGAGTTGTCTAAAACTTCAAAAACTAGGTGGTGTAAACCTGTGCCATCGGAGGTGTCTCCAATGTACATTCCTGGACGTTTTCGAACAGCCTCAAGACCTTCTAAGATTTGAATTGATGATGCACCGTACTGCTCTACCACTTTTTTTTCTTCAGTCATTTTTTTCTAAATTAAATACGCATTGGCATCACAACATACTTGAAGTCTTCAGAACCAGGTAAGGTAATCACCGCACTGCTGTTGGCATCACCCAAACTAATTTGAATTTTTTCATTCTTCAAATTTGATAAAACATCTAATAGATAACTTACGTTAAAGCCAATCTCAACAACATCACCACTGTATTCGGTTTCAATCTCTTCTTGTGCCTCTTCTTGCTCGGCATTGGTTGATTGAACCGTGATTCGATTCGGTGACAGAGAAAAACGTACACCCTTAAATTTATCGGTTGTCAAAATTGCAGCGCGCTGTAGTGCGGACTGCAAAACGTCACGCCCAACAACTAATGAATTTTTATGGCCCTTAGGAATTACTCTTTGGAAATCAGGGAATTTACCTTCAACTAGCTTTGAAATTAATTCGATGTCGCCGAAGGTGAATTTCACTTGGTTTGATGTGAGACTCATCTCCAACATCTCATCTGAATCCTCAAGCAGATGTTGGCACTCAAGAATACTTTTACGGGGAATAATAATTTCCTGTCTTTGTCCAGAGCCTACTGGAGCATCAACCAACTCAACCTGAGAATAAGCTAGGCGATGACCATCGGTGGCCACAGCAATTACCTGTTTACCCTCAATAACCAATAACATTCCATTAAGGTAATACCGAATATCCTGCTGCGCCATAGCAAAATGAACTTGGCTAACTAGTTGGCGAAAACTTTTTTGAGTCATTCTCCAGCTTGTCGTTACCTCACCAACACTTTGCATTACTGGGAATTCTGTTGCGGACAGCGTCTGCAAAGAGAAGCGGCTTTTTCCGCTTTGCACGACCATCTTGTTATCTTTAAGATTTAGCGCCACCGGCCCCTCTGGAAGTGCACGCAAAATATCAAGTAACTTTCTTGCTGCAACAGTAGTGGTGACATCCTCAGCACCAACACCAAAGCCCGCATTCGTGGTGATTTGAATTTCTATGTCTGTTGATATGAAAGAAATTTTGTCGCCCTGCTTCTTAAACAACAGGTTTGCCAAGATGGGAAGAGTGTGTCGACGTTCAACAATGCCACTAACAACCTGAAGTGGTTTTAATAAACTATCCCTTGAAGTGTTTACGAGTTGCATTGCTTTTAAATCCTTGTATATATCTTATTAGTAGTAGTAATAAGGTTTGTTATTTCAGTGGATAAGTCAAAAACTATATATAAAACAACCCACTAAAACCAAAAAAACCTGTGGAAAACTTTTGTATAAACCGTGCATAAATCTTGGATAACTTTTAATCAACACCCTATTTTTGCATGAAGCGCCATCTTTCCACAATTTATCCACACGCAATCCCCAAACTTATCCATTGAACTATCCACAACCTTATCCACAGGCAAAAAACCTAAGACTTTAAGGTTTGCTCAATAACGTGGATTTCGTGGTTTAGCTGCCCATCATGGGAGCGTTCCTCGCCAATCTTCCGAACTGCGTGCAGAACGGTTGTGTGGTCCCGCCCCCCAAATAACTCACCAATTTCCGGCAGGCTTTTTTGGGTTAATTCTTTTGCCATAAACATGGCAATTTGCCGTGGGCGAGCAATGTTTGCGGGGCGCTTCTTCGAATACATGTCGGCAACCTTAATGCTGTAAAAATCGGCCACCGCCTTTTGTATATTGTCGACAGAAATTTGTCGATTTTGTATGGACAAGAGGTCCTTTAACGCCACACGGGCCACCTCAATCGTGACCTCTTTGCCGTGGAATCGAACAAACGCCAAAATCTTTCTTAAAGCCCCCTCTAGCTCTCGTACGTTAGATCGAAGGTGTTTGGCCACAAAGAAGGCCACATCCTCACTCATGGGGATGCCTTCGCTCAAAGCCTTCTTCATTAAAATAGCAACCCGCATCTCTAGCTCTGGCGGCTCAATGGCCACGGTTAGCCCTGAATCAAAACGGGAAATAAGGCGGTCATCAATCCCAGCCATTTCCTTTGGGTAGGTATCACTTGTAATAATGACCTGAGCCTTATTGCTTAAAAGTGCTTCAAATGCGTAAAAAAACTCTTCTTGAGTTCTTGATTTACCACTAAAAAATTGAATATCGTCAATCAACAGCAGATCAAGCGAGTGGTAATAGCGCTTAAAGCGATCAAAGGCCTTTTGTTGATAGGCTCTGACCACATCAGAGACATATTGTTCGGCGTGAATATATCGAATCCGGGCGCCAGGCTTTTCCTTTAAAAGGTGATTCCCAATTGCGTGAATAAGGTGGGTTTTACCCAAACCCACCCCCCCATACAAAAACATGGGGTTATATGAGGTGCCGGGATTATGGGCAACCTGGATTGACGCAGCTCTAGCTAATTGATTCGCCTTACCAGTTACAAAGGTATCAAATGTAAGGTTGGGGTTCAGTTTAGAGTGGTCTTCAATCTCAAAAGCTTGCTCCTCTGTGGAGTTGTTATCTGTGGCCACAACAAGCTCTTGCTGCCTGGGTTGCTCCTGATTTTTGACAACCCCCACCGCCTGGGCGCCCAAACCCTCAACACTAAGCACAAAACTGAGGTTGATTGGATGACCAAAATATTGATCTGCTAGCTCTTGGAGTCGGTCAGAGAAGGTTTTCTTAATCCAATCAAGCTTAAATCTATTTGGCGCTCCTACGACGAGTGATTGCTCACTTTCATCAAAAGAAACCAAGCTCAAGGGCTGGATCCAGGTTTTAAATTGTTGGGGGGAAAGCTCGCGAGCAAGGGCGCCAAGGGCGCCGTCCCAAAACCCCAGTGGGCTAAGTGAGTTCAAAGTAATCGGATTCTGTAGGTTGCTCAT